>JASEGX010000197.1:0-1685 GCA_030017815.1 Thermodesulfobacteriota bacterium
GGCCCGGTAAACGGTCCATTTCCTCTTCAGGAATTGATCAAGGCCAATTATATATTCTCAGGGTCACATCTTCAGTGCGGCCGGGCAAGGTCGTGTAATCAAGCGGGTGTGAATCCCGCCTCGGAAGGTTAGCCAACCGCCGGGTAGCGAGTCCTTGGAGGCTGTATGGTAACATCCAGCTTTAAGCGTAGGACAGCGAGCAGGCAGGCCGCAAGCCGAAAGGTTGAAGGGATTGAGCCCCGAAAGAGACTCGTCGAGAAGGACGACGCTGTTGAAGAAGCGGAAGTCAACACAGGCATATCCGTTAAAGGTAAGGATATGTCTGCTTCTCCGGGGTCAGAGACCGTGGCATGTCTGACACTATGATTAAGCGGCAACCCGGGAGGCCCTGCGCCTCTTCCCTTCAAAAGGGAGTATGCCGGACAACCGAAGAGGTAGGAAGGCAAATATGGAGCAGGGAGTCGGATGGTCTCGTAGTGTGCGCTGGGCAGCGCATTGATCAGGAGGGTTAAAGTCCCTCTGGCTCTCAGATGAGGGGAGCTATATCCAAAGGCGGGGGTAATTCCTCGCTGGCCGAGGCAGTAGTCTCGGAAGGCAGGGTGTCCATCGTGAGGTGGAATCCGAAGGGCTTGCGGAGAAGTACCGGGCTGTAGTCGATGGAGCTATCCTTTGACGAACCGGTCGGCCAAAGGTGGGGCAAGGTCGAGCCTGCACTATGGAGGCGAAGGCGTTCTCATTCACCCACCGCACCAAGGTGTTTGCGGATGGCACGGTACGGAAGATCGGTGCGTGACCCCAGGAGGACTCATACGGTTCCTGGGTGGCACCAGGATAAGGGACCCTATAAGTGAAAGCGAAGTGGGAAACAAGGCCGTATGAGTAGTCGGACAACCGAATAGTACCTGAAGCACGGTGAAAGCCGTGTGATTCGCCGAGGCGAGCAGTCGAGTGGGCTGGGGAAGGCGGTTGGCAAGGGTGGTTGGGAAGAATCAGGAGACGAGAGGAGCAAGGATGATGTCAGGGATAAGTTCCATTAGTGAAAGACCCATAGGGCACTATCCGAGGAGACTCGTTGACTGGATCAGACTGACCGGTGCAAGGAAGGTTCACTCATTAGTGGACAAGGTTTACAAGATGAAGAACTTGGAGTTAGCCTGGCAGAAGGTTCGTCAAAACAAAGGGGTTGGGGGTATTGATGGGCAGAGCATAGAAGCCTTTGAGGAACAGCTTGCTGCAAATCTTAGCAGACTTCATCAGGAGCTCAAGAATGAAACGTATCAACCCCAGCCGGTTCGGCAGAAGATGATTCCTAAGCCGGGTCAGCCGGGGAAGTTACGTCCGCTTGGCATTCCCACGATTTATGATCGGGTATGCCAGCAGGCACTGCTTAACCGGTTAGAGCCGATCTTTGAGCCGATATTCGATGATGCCAACTTTGGGTATCGGAAGGGAAGGTCGGCAAAGGATGCGTTGCGTAAAGTCTGGAAGGAGTTGGGAGAAGGGCTTGAATGGATTGTGGATGCCGACCTCAGAGACTTCTTTGGATCGGTGGATCATGAGAAGCTCATGACTCTGGTAAACCAGCGTATATCTGATGGACGAGTGTTGCGAATCATAGAGAGCATACTCAAGGCCGGATGTTACACGCAGGGCAAGAAACTCCCGACAGAACAAGGTACTCCGCA
>JASEGX010000197.1:1695-4175 GCA_030017815.1 Thermodesulfobacteriota bacterium
ACTCCGCAGGGTGGAGTAATATCACCCTTACTGAGCAATATCCTTTTAACTCCGTTTGACCGTGAGATGAGAAGGAAAGGCTACCGACTGACGAGATTTGCAGATGACTGGGTGGTGACCTGTAAAAGCCAGGCAGAAGCAAGGTCGGCCTTATCCACTGCGCGCCGGATTCTGGACAAGCTTGGAGTGATTCTTCATGCTGAGAAAACACGCATAGTCCATGTGCGACATGGGTTTGAATTTCTTGGCTACAAGATCAAACGAGGAAGCCATTCTCTAAAGTTGACCCCAGATAAGATTCGTAGCGGAGCGGTCACAGGCGGTTTGTATGCCTATCCACGTGAGAAATCAATCAAGCACTTCATGGAGCAGATTCGTGAACGAACACGTCGTAAGGCTCCCATAAGTACGGTGGAGCTGATTGATAGACTTAATCCGGTCATTCGCGGATGGGGCAACTATTACTTTAAAGCCCACGTTCGCAAGCTCTTCAACCGTTTAAACCGATGGATTGTGCGACGAATTTGGTCGCATAGATACAAACGCTGGCGAAATGCTGGATGGAAGAAGCTGCCAGAAGCCAGCTTGTACGGAGAACTGGGACTTGTAAATCTTATCTCGCTGATACCGTCCATTGCAACTGCCCAATAGGGAACCCTTGTGAAAGCCCAGTGCGGGAAATCCGCACGCTGGGTTTGAGCGGCGGACGGAGGCCAGCCTTTCGGGGCGCCTCCTCCGACCCGACACCTGCGATGGCGGGTAATGCCGCCGGAGGAAAGGAGACCACACATGTCAGCGTGGTGTGAGGAAACACCGTCCGTTCACGGAAGCGGGGGACCGGTGGACACAAAACTGCACCGCATAGCGGAAAAGGCCCGCAAAGAACCGCAGTTCAAATTCACCAGTCTTTACCACCTGATGAATGAAGAACTGTTGCGGGAATGCTTCAAGTGGCTGAGGAAAGATGCAGCCGCAGGCATTGACGAGATGACCAAGGAAGAGTATGCCGAAAACCTGGATGCAAACCTGACAGACCTTATAACAAAGCTGCACAGGATGTCATACAGGCCGCAGCCTGTCAGGCGGAAGTACATACCAAAGCCCGGCAGCGACAAACAACGCCCCTTGGGGATACCATGCTTTGAAGACAAACTCGTTCAGGCCGGACTTGTCCGCATACTCGAAGCAGTATACGAACAGGACTTCATAGAAGACTCCTATGGATTCCGTTCAAAACGCAGTTGCCATCAAGCGCTGAGGGTGCTTGGCGAAACGGTAGAGAACGGGCCGGTCAATCACATAGTCGAGGCTGATATAAAAGGCTTCTTCGACAATGTAAAACAGGACTGGCTTATGAAGTTTCTCGAACACCGTATAGGAGACAAGCGGATTCAACGCATGGTAAAGCGGTTCCTCAAGGCGGGGGTATCAGAAGACGGTAGCATAACGGTCAGCGACGAAGGCACACCACAAGGCGGGGTAATATCACCGCTTTTGGCCAACATCTACCTTCACTATGCCCTTGACTTATGGTTTGAGAAGGTTTACCGCAAGAACTGCACAGGCTTTGCACGCATTATCCGCTATGCGGATGATTTTGTCGCATGCTTTCAGTACAAGAGAGACGCAGAGCGGTTCCTCGAAGAGCTGGGCAAACGGCTTAGCCGGTTTGGCCTTGAAGTAGAACCGACAAAGACCAGGGTGGTAGAGTTTGGGCGGTATGCCGCACAAAATGCCAAAGAAAGGGGAGAAAAACCTAAGACCTTCGACTTTTTGGGGTTCACTCACTACTGCGGCACAAGACGTGACGGCAAAGGGTTTCGGATGAAACGTGCAACGGCACGGAAGAAGTTTACAGCAAAGGTAAAAGCTTTCAAGGACTGGCTGATAAAAGCCAGGACAATGAAGACAAAAGAACTATGGAAAACAGCCAAAGCCAAGCTGAGTGGACACTACACATATTATGGAGTGACCGACAATATGCCGGGAATCAAGCGATTCGGAGCGGAGGTTGAAAAGCTGTTGTTTAAGTGGCTCAACCGTTGCGGCAAGCGTGGCTGTCTTAACTGGCAAGAGTTCTGTGAAAAGCTGAAACTGTTTCCATTGCCGAAGCCAAGAATCAAGGTCAGTATGTTCCAAAATCCGTAAATTGACCATGTGAGGAGCCGTGTGCGTAAATAGCGCAAGCACGGTTCTAAGAGGGGCCGGGGACAACTGATGTATGGCAGAAATAATGTGGCACCGCCGGGAAACCAGGCGGAAACGGAGAAAACAAACCTCAGCCTACCGCATCGGGAGAAACCGGTCTACTCGACTATGTCATTAAGGACAAAGATGTAGGTTAACTGGCAGGAACATTTAGACCCATGCCATCCCCAGGTATCCTGTGCGGCCGGACCGCTTGGACTGATGAGGTATGCAAAAAACTTGATTCCCTGCCTATGTGATGGTATCCTCAAAGAAAAATAGCTGAAAGAGAA
>JASEGX010000013.1 GCA_030017815.1 Thermodesulfobacteriota bacterium
ATTTAACCCAATAACTCACGAAAATCTGTGTAATCTGCGTAATCTGTGGATTAAATTGGGCACCTTGTTAATCTTGGATTTTCCTTTGTATGCTCCAAGTAATCAATCAATACATTTTCAAATGCCGTTTCAAGCATTGAAACGACTTTTTTATTTGCATTAAAATTCATGTTTTTCCCATAGAAACCTGCCTTCAAATCAATAAAAATCGGTACATATTCACGTTCGTTAATAATCCCCAGCAAATAGCGTCCTACTGCTTGGTGAACACGGATACGAAGTTTCACTATTACGATAGTCACGTTACCAAAGGTTTCTGTTTTGAGTTTGCTTTCACCTTTCCTCAGACCAATGCGGACAAATTCTTTGATATTGTTTTGAACATCTTGCTCAGTAAAATGTCTCCTGAGCTTTTTTAGATTTTTCTGGAAACTGTGGGTGATGACAATTTGCTTCATTATAAAGGAGTATCAAAGGGGATTTTGAGCGCCGTGTTTTTCCGCAACCTTTTTGAGAAGATTTTGTACCGTCTCAGATTCAAGAGCCTTGACGGCACTAAGATCAAAACTCTGTTCTTCTAGCTCGTCTTCTAAGAGTTGATGGAGTTTCCCTACATTTTCAATTATGAGGCACGCAAGTCTATCTTGATCCTCCTGGTTGAGCCTCGTTGATATTATTGCAAATGCTTTCTGGAGTAATTTTGTCATAGCAACACCTCCGCATAATGATAAAACTTCAATTTAGTATAGTTTCTTGTGTTCATTTCATCAAGTAATTTGTTCCCTTGTATTGAAAAGATGGGCTCTTTCTTATAATAAGTGGGTAAGTTAATATAGACAAAAAAGAATGTCATCCCCGAATGCCCCCTTTTGTCATTCCCGAGGGTTTAATCGGGAATCTGGTTTTTTAACCATATCCCCGATAGAAACGCTCGGGGATGACAGAAAAAAGAAGCGCTCGGAGATGTTTGGATTACCCACTTGAATTAATGATCGAGTCCCACTTTTGTTTCCATATAACGCTCGATAATATCAGCCGCGGTTTTTTCGGCATGATAAGTCTTCAAAATGGCCTGCATCCGCTGAGCCTTTTCAGTAAAAGAAGGATCTGACAATACTTCGTTAATTGCCTTTAAAATCACTTTTGGATTGTAATTGAACTCCTTCCAGGTTAATTAACTTGCCAACCTCCAACAAGTCCACTCGCTGTATGCTATGGCGCTTTCCCAAGTAGGCCTCTTTCTACCATTTCTTTCTCCATGACCTCATAACGATCCTCTGGCTGCGGCTGTTCCTTTACCCACGCAATAAACCTCTTTAACCCTTCTCTTACTGAAATTTTAGGCTTATAGCCAAATTTTTCTTGTATCTTTCGGATATCTCCCCATGCATGACGTATATCACCTATACGGTATTTCCCCACAACCTGTACAGGAACATCAGTCTTAAACTCTTCTGCGAGGATTTTGGCTACTTCCAGCACCGGGGTTCCACCTCCCATTCCCACATTATAAACATCAAAACCGGAAAACCCTTTCTTTAGCACGAGACGCATAGATTCGACAACATCCTCAATGTATACAAAATCTCTCTTCTCCTGCCCATCCTCATAAATCAAAACGGGATTCCTTGCCATTATCCGGGTGCAGAATATGGAAAGAATTCCGGTATAAGGATTATTGAGGGATTGGCCAGGCCCATAGACGTTCTGAAATCGCAAGGCAACAGATGGGACATCAAGGCTTTTGGTGAACTGGGCTACTAACTGCTCTTGATTATGCTTTGTGATTCCGTAAATGGATGCCGGCTTGAGGGGCTGATCTTCTATGCTAGCCGTCGGCTTGACCATTTCGCCACAGGTGGGACACCGTGGTTCCCATTTGCCCTGGCTCAAATCATTAGCATTCCTTCCTTCAGGATACACCACACCGCATTTTATGCAGATATACCGTCCTTCTCCGTAAACCGCTCTGGAGGAAGCAAGAATAACGCCTTTTATGTGCTTCAAATTTTTTGCGGCCTCCTCAAGGATAACGGCGGTTCCAAACTCATTAACGCTTACGTGTCGGGCAATCTCGTAAGAAGACTGCCCCACTCCCGTTTCGGCAGCCAGATGCACAATATAATCTGCTCCGTCCAGACATTTGCCAACAATACCATGATCACGTACATCTCCGTGAAAAAAGGTAACCTTTTGGGGTTTTGCCCATTTACCATCAGGGTGCACTTGTTTGATGAGGGCATCCAACACAAAAACATCCCAGCCATCGCCTAATAGAGCGTGGATCAGGTTGGAACCAATAAAACCAGCGCCGCCGGTAACTACTATTTTTCCTGTCACATTTGCCATTATTGTCCTCCCAAGCAACAGGACGATCTCCCGCCACATATTTTTGTTAAGAGAGGCTCTTGCAAAACTGTTTGTCATCCCCGAATGCCTCTGTCGGGGATATGGTTTTTCAAGCAGTTAGAACCAGATTCCCGCTCAGAATCGCTGCGGGAATGACAGAATGGGGGCTTTTGCAAGAGGCTCAAGAGTATCAATAAATGCTGAAAATCTTGCCGGTGCATCATATTGTAACATTTCTTCTCCCAATCGCCTGGCAGCCTTTTGGTAGCTTCCATTTTCCAGGATATCCTCAATAGCCCTTTTAACCTTGCCCTTGGTAACCTTACCAGAACGAATCAACAGACCTGCTTCTTCTCTTACGATAGCTTCCATTGTCAGATATTGATCTGCATTCGAAGGTAATCCAATGATTGGGGTACCGCAAGCAAGCGCCTGATAGGTGGTTGCGCTTCCCCCGCTGCAAATTACCAAAGATGCCCTTTTTGATGCCTCTACTCCTGGAAGGAATTTCTCTAAGAATATATTTTTCGAAAGCTGACCGGTGTCAAACCGACCCGCTGAAGCTACCATTGCTGTCACTGGCATCTCGCCCAATACCTCAAGTATGGTATGCATGATAGTGATGTTTCCTGAAGATCCCAGCGTTACATAGATAATGGGTTTATCGGGGGCTACCTTATCCCACCAATCGGGGAAAGAAACATTAGGCGACCACAGAACCGGTCCTAAATAAAGGTGATTATCTGGTAGATTCGACGTTGGCGCCAGACATGGAAGGTCTAGGTAAAGTGACCAATTGCCGTAAGTATAGACCTCCCGCAAATCCCTAACGGGCCGTAAGCCATACGTCCTGCGAAGTGCGTTGAATGCAGCGGCGTGATACTTAAAGAAGGCTGGGCGCAACATTTTAAAAAAGAAGTGACTAATTCCAACCCCGAAGATATTCACCAGAGGATGTTCCGGCAGAGGGAAAGGAGCTGTAGAATATGGAGACCAGTGGGCATTTGTCAACGCTGCATAGGGAGTACCAGAAAGTTCGGAGCTCACTCCTAATGAGAGTCGAAAATCTCCTACCACTAGATCTGGAGATAATTTCATCAAAAGATCGAGATCGGCTTGGACAGAGATTTTGAGTTCATCTAACGTGTAAACTGGCTTTCCTTTGGCCAGACGGTCTAGGAACTTCGTTGAAGAGAGCGTTGGAATAGTATAAAAATGGTTACCAAATGACTCAACTAAGTAGCGAGAATCCTTGCCCGTCGCAAAATAAATTTCATATCGGCTGCGATCCAAGGAACTTGCGAGCACAAGGGGACGCGTGACATGGGCAAGGGTTACGTCTTCGGCAACAAACAGAATGCGGCGGATTTTATGATTGCTGTTAATAACCTGCCTCTTGTATCGGAATATCCTTGATTTTCTTTGCCGGTACTCCACCCCAGATTTCATTCGGAGGTATTTTCGTATCCATTGGGACAACAGAACCAGCCGCTATTATAGAGTTCTCACCGATTGTCACTCCAGGCATTATAATAGAGCCAACACCCACTGTCACCTTTTCACCGATTATTACTGTCTTAAGTATTAATTCATTGTAAGTCAAGGCATGGGCAGTCACAATGGTTTCTCCACCGAAAAAGGCATAATCGTCTGCCCGTATCATGTGGGGTTCCATGAATCTCCCGGCGATGGAGACGTTTTTGCCTATCTTAGACCCGAAAAAATTGAAGAAAATAGGCCTTACAAAGATAGGAACAAAAGGCAGAAATATCGTGCCGCCCATTTCATTGAGAGACGTGTAAAGCTTCCAGATAAAAAAATCTCTCCCCTCCATGACATAAATTCCCTCTTTTAAGGGACAGAGCCAAAGAAGAAGGCGTATTGAGAGCCCGGAAAGAAAAATATAGAGTAAGATCCAGACAAATAGATCCACTAATACGTGGTACTCAAAAAATACGATTCTGGTAAAGCTGGACAAATAATATGCCGCCATGAAAGATACCGCCAGATTAAGACTGATAAAGAAGGTTGCTACAATGTAATCGAGGAGGGTCGTTTTCATTTTTCTTATCAACCGGTGGAGGTCTTACTTACTATAAGCTGTATCGGAAAAAATCAATACAAAATTAAGGCCCGCAAGAAAAGGGCCATCCCTTTTGCGAAGCAAAGCTGAATGCTTGAAGGTGATTTTTCAAAAAACCGAGGGTTGCAGCCTGGAGTTGTAAACATCGAGATGTGAACAATCAAAGATGGCTTGCATTCAATATCAATAGCAGGCAAACAAAAAGGCCACATTAGGTGGCCTTTTTGTTTGTGACTTAATCTCTGAGTTTATGCAGAGTAAGCCCTTATCACATACATCTACTTTTTGAACTTCCTTCGACAAGCTCCAGCTAATCCTATCAGGCCGGTGCCAAAAAGTAACATGGTTGCCGGCTCCGGTACAGCGTCAAACTCCGAACTGGCGTCCGCGTTTAAGATTAAGTCACCTGCAAGCACAGTGTACGGCGCATCACCAATAACACCCCCTACGCCTACAGACGGCTGCAAACTGGTAACAAACTTGATGGTTGAGTCAAAAGTCGTCCCGATCAGCCAAACGTTTGGATTCGTCGGGTCGGTCTCGATCACATTGGGATCATAAGCTGTGATCGTATTGGTCAGGTAAGTCGCACCATTACCAGCTGTTCCATCAAAAGACCCCGAAATCAAAGTAAGGGTCCCGCTCAAGAACGGCACCGCACCGATATCGCCGTCGTTGAACCCGGCGCCTGAGGTGACAACCGAGTCTGGAGTACCGTCCAGGTAGTACTGAAATGCGCCCGTAATACCGGTGAAGGCTAGAACGTCATGCCCGCCGATGTTATAGTACGTGGCGGTCTCCTGACCATCCAACGTCCCGGTGACTTCCCACGAGCCGGTTGTTCCGCCGTCTCTTGAAAGGCCACTCGCAACTATACTCGCACCATTAATATCCAGAAAATCATTCAACCGCGCATGAGCATGGATATCCATAGTCAGTGTATCCACACCACTGGTTGGGCCAAGTGCGAAAAAGCCCCCCAGTGTCGTTGCACCGTTACTGGAACTTACCAAAACCTGTTCAACCACAAGATTACCGCTTGATTGCCAGTCGAACTCCTGAATGCCCAGAATACTGTAACTCCCACCCCCTGCGGGGTCAAACTGGACTAGCGTAGGAACAGCATGAGCCGCGGGAGATATCACCAATGTCGCGAATAACAACGCCACAAGTACTACTGACTTTAGCAAATAATTTTTCATCTTTTTCACCTCCTTCCCTTTAAAATTTAAACCTTTCAAAAATCTTTTCCTCATTTTTTCACCCCCTCCTAAAATTAGCGTATAGCGTATAGCGTTTAGCGTATAAAAAATAGCGTATAGCAAGAGATAGCGTATAGCATAAAAAACAGCGTGTAGCGTGTAGCGAATAGCAAAGATAGCGTTTAGCGTTTCAGCGTTCGAACGATTCGAACAACTCGAACGTCATCTCAAAGAACGCAGTGAACTATTATTCACTTTGTCCGTTTGGAATAATTACAAGCAACCTCCATGCCAACAAGTTCAGAATAGCTTTAAAAGATGATATTCGTAATACTATCCAAGAGTTAGAATCTTCATATAATATTGGGCATAAACCAGTTCAGGGCAAAAAAGTGGAAAAACATTTCCACTTTAGAGAAATGTAGTTCCATTTATGTGGGTAAAGATTTTCACCTTATGCCACCAAGACACAAAGACACAAAGACACAAAGGAATAATCTTAGTCTTAGGGGCTTGGTGTCTTAGTGGCTGGACGCAGATTTGCGCGGATATTCGCAAAGAATAAATTTTTCATATTTCCTGCCATCTCCGGAGGGCTCTTTGGAATTTCACCGGCGTATGGCAAGTAAAGGTACGCTTATGAAGATGGATTTAAAGAAATTTCAATGGTACTACCGAAGATATCTGAAGATAATCCTTATCCCGATGAAAAAGGTACATGCCTCTGTTGTTTGCCATGGCCGCTATAAGGCAATCTATAGTGCTTCGAACAGTAACCCCTACCTTTCGGCACTTCCTGTATATCTCGGCGGCCAATATGTATTCCTCTGCCAAAAAGGACAGGACAGGAAAACTCACAAGGAGATTTTTGGTTTTGACGTAGTCCCTGTCCTTCTTTATTCCCTGGAGTACCTCTGTAAGAATCAGGCCGTTTAGACTTACAGGCTCGTTCTCTGTTATTAGCTGTCTTAGAATGCCCCTATTCACATCTGGAGCTGGACTTAAGTACCCGATCCAGATGCTGGTATCAACCAGAATCATGCAGTGCCGTCCTTAGTTCCTTATAGTCATATCCCTCAGAAAATTCTATCTTTCCTTCTAATTTCAGAAGCTTCATCCGCTTTCTCCAGCGGATAAATTCCTGCAAGGCCACATTAACCAGTTCTTTTTTTGTCTTAAAACGAGTCAACTTCATCCCCTCGTTAAGAAGACGGTCATCGATTACGATATTTGTCCTGGCCATTGATACACCTCTTTTTTAAATTTTATACATATATTATTACGTTCTTCGTTATCTGTCAATTACATTAAGCGCATCCATTTGCTGACGACGCACGCTACTTGATTTCACCGCAGAGCGCAGAGAAAAAACAATATTAGGTATGATCAATTGACAAAATAGGCGTGCATAGTTATTATGACCAATAAATACAGACAAGGAGTGTGACATGAAGTCTGCACGTCTTAATATCTCTCTGCCCCAAAAAACCGTATCAGCTTTAAACAGGGAAGTTAAACCCCGTGAAAGGAGTAAGTTCATAGCCGAAGCTATAAATAATCTACTTAAGAAGCGGCAGGAACAATGCCTGGCACGAGAATATCAAGAAGCGGCAAACGGGTCGAGGAAACTCAATCAGGACCTGGAAGGGACGCTAGGTGATGGTCTCGATTAAGCGTGGTATGATCTTCCTTGTAAATTTCGACCCGGCAGTAGGCTCAGAGGTGCAAAAAGCCAGGCCAGCCCTAGTCGTCTCAAACGACATAAACAATATGCATTCACCGATCATATCCATTGCCCCGATTACATCAAACGTAAAAAAGGTCTACTCTTTCGAAGTAGAGATACCAGCGGGCGAAGGCGGACTAAAAGGACGCTCCAAGGTAATGGTAAACCAGACGCGGGCAGTAGATAAGATGCGCCTTATTAAATGCCTGGGAAGACTTTCTCCTGAAAGAATGGGGGCTGTAAATGAAGCATTGCGCCTGCATTTTGACCTGCTTTAGTTGTTGAAAACTTTCACTTCGGCCGTTATTCCCGCTCGCACTTATGTTGGAAAAGATTTTCAACGCTTCACCGCAAAGGCGCCCCAGTACGGTCGATTCCTCCCTACCCCGGAGGAATAGGCTTTGCCCCAGAGAAATAAGGTAGAACATTTCACGGGGTAAACATTCCACAGGGCGGGCGGGGCAGGCAAAGAACGCAGAGAAAAAATTTTTGCCACCAAGGCACCAAGACACAGAGGGATAACTTTACTCTTAGTGGCTTGGTGTCTTAGTGGCTGGATGCAGATTTGCGCCCCAATTAAATAGCTTCGCATTTTATAGGGCAAGCCGATAAACGCAGATTCTTAAATTTGGAACTCAGGAACTCATGAAAAAAATACTGTTCTATTCCTGATTTTCCGCCCCGGCGGATCTGCCTGTGGCACGACTTGATTTCCAGATTGAAGCTCCCCGCTGCAAGCAGCGAGCGACAGAAATTTTTAGCTTACATCATTTTGTTTGCATTTTAATAGCAATATGCTAACATATTGACTAATTTCATGTAGGAGGACAGCGCCATGCCCACTTTATATATCCGGGATATATCCGCCAGCGCCTATCGCAAACTTAAACTTCGTGCCCGGCGTCACCGCCGCGCTCTCACGCAAGAGGCTGCTACTATTCTTGAAAAAGCACTCGAAGAACCAGAGAAGGAAACCGATATCTGGGCTGAAATGGACGCCATAAAGGAGAGCATTTACATCCGCCTTGGTTCGCTTGGAGATAGTGCCCCTCTCATCCGCGAGGATCGTGAGCGATGAATCACACTCCCGCCTCAATCGTACTCGATACCAGTGTCGCCATAAAATGGTTTTTCAAAGAGCCTTATGAAAAAGAGGCCTTGCTCTTAAGGGACGCCTTTCGGGAAGGTCTATGTTTTCTCTTCGCGCCTGACCTGATCTATCCCGACTTTGCCAATACTGTCTGGAAGCGGATCAACTTTTATAATCTCAGCCCAGAAGAAGGTGTCCAAATCGTCAGGACATTTCAACGTGTTCCCCTGGAGATTGTAGCCTCCAGGGATTTGTTGGAGGAGGCCTTCTCAATTGCCGTTCAGTACAAATGCACAGTCTATGATGCCTTGTTCCTGGCTCTGAGTAATGAACGATCTTGCCAGATAATTACCGCCGATAAAAAGTTCTATGAGGCTGTATCTGTAACCTTCTCTAATATAAGTTGGATTGAAGAAGTTAAGGTTTAATAGAGTTCGACTCGAAAGGCCCTGCGAAGTTAATCCCTACCTGCTAATCCCTATTTTTTAAGCTTCCGCCTCGCCACCCAACTCAGGCTAATCAGGCCGGTTCCTACCAGAAGCATGGTGGCTGGTTCGGGGACACCGCTGGCGCCGTCGTGGGAAAAAGGACTAAAGATGCAGTGGGTCTTATGGTTGGCCTGGATATAATGGTCGTACGCCACTATATCGACCCAGGTATATCCTGAAACGGATATATCAAAAATCTTTGTCTCACCACATGCCGTATCTCCTAATTCGTCTCCCGGAATGTAATTGTATACCGTCTCTCCTGTGCCAAAATCCCCGATAACATATTCATAATACGAGGTGGGAAACACATCGTGTGGCGGCAATTCAGCGCCATCACCCATGACCGGCGTCCCATAATCGCAAAAAGAAATATAGGGATCAGCACTATAATCTATCGTCTCATCCAAAATTTCGGAGGCTATAGGCCCATATGGTCCCTTCACGACGGTCCCATTCTCGGTCAGCTCCCCCTTCAGCCAAGTAACCTCTATTGTACCGTCTTGGTCTGTAGGAACCGCAGATGCAAACTTTACATCGTAAATATTCAGGTTTGCCCCGACTACCCAGAGCTCGTAGTCATAAGAGTAAATAATCCACGTTTCCGTGGCAGTATCATACTCAGCCCCCGGAATATAGATCTGCAGGTTGGGCACCGCCCAGGCAGAGGTGCCAAGGCTCAGGATTACCAAGGTTATCAGTGCCAGATATTTATAGGCTCGTTTTATCAACTACAACACCTCCAATTAATTAGGACGCAGATTTTCGCTGATACCCGCAGAAAAATATTTTTTATATTGAAGCTCCCCGCAGCAAGCAGCGGGAATGCGCTCGCTATGCATGTTCACAATCTTGGTCCGCCGAGGCGGACGTCCATCTACATCCAACATGAATAGTGATTCACTTCTGCATTAACTTATTATACAATATCTATGCCAAAAGTTGGATAATATCCCAGATGGGAAAATATATTCGCTATATCCACAGGTTATGATTATACGGGATTCTCAAGACTAGGATTAGAAAGTCAAAGAAAGAGAAAAGAAATGCCATCTGAATGGAAAATTACTTCCACTCTGTGTGTAAAGCTTTTCACAGCGAAATTGTTTACCGCAAAAGAACGCAGAGAAAAAAATCTATCTTTTTAACAAGTTAGTTTTCATCCGAAAACCCCTATATTCCCTCCCCCTTTGATGGGGGAGGGTCAGGGTGGGGGTGAAAAGATTGGTGTAATCTCATACTGTTCACCCTCCCCCTCGCCCCCTCCCGTCGAGGGAGGGGGAGTTTTGGGGGACTTTCCGGAGTAATAACAAGTTAAAACGAAAACTTCTGTCTCTGGTAATGACGGAGGCAGGTCTTAAGGTTGGTGGCCAGGCCCTTTTTGCTGTTTACTATAAAAAGGTTGTGGTTTATGTGGAAGAGTTCTTCCTTGAGCCGCACCACCGGCCTCTGTTTTCTGCCTTCCACCCCGTAAAGGCGGCTTATTTCCTCCTCAAAAAGCGGGACGATTTTATCTTTCATACGAAGCTCGGTATCCACCAGAAAGAAAGCCAGATGCGGTGATAAATCCTCCAGGCGTTGATAGAAGGCCCGGACATCCGCGGCCTCCACGCCCTTCGGCGGAGAGGATTTTACTTCCACATAGGCCAGACGGTTATCCAGCCAGGCAATAACATCATAGTCCCCGCCGTGGGGGGTCTCTCTGAACTTTACACCGTAGATAGCCGGGGCCTCAAATTCCCGGATGAATACCTGGGCCACAAACCATTCGAGGGTGGGGCCTATACTCGATACCGGTTTTATGCCCAGGGCATAGCCGCCTCGATCCAGCCTGGCAACGAGTCCTATCTCCTCAAGAAAACGGAGGTAGTTGGCAGCGGTGCGTGGTGAACAATACCGGGTCAGGTCTTTTAAAGTAAAGCGCTGATGATGCGCTATGAGATCACGCAGAAAAAGCCGGAAGGAATAACGCCCCATCAAGCGATAAAAATGTCCCTCTGCTCCGGCCTCCGCCTCAGGGGATAATAATAACCCTCTATCCGGATTATACTGGATCAGGTTAAAGCCCTTTTGCCGCAAGATAGAAACTACGGTTACATCCTGGCGGGCCAGGCGATGCTCCAGGTGGAGGATTTTATCCTTTAGACGGGCAATCTCTTTCTTCAGCCGCTGAACTTCTTTTTCCATTGTGGATGTATTATGCGCATATACGCAGACTAAAGCCTGCGGCTACCCGCTAATCGCTATACGCTACCCGCTATACTACACCGCCTTTACATAAATATCATGTACGATCTCCGGATCGACCGCTACCGTAGTCTCACCTACCTGTATAATAGGGGAAGGCTTCTTCTGCCGCAGCTTGATTATACTTCCCGGTACCACACCCAGGGCGCTCAATTTATCCAGCCTGGCCGGAAAATTGGAAGAAATAAAGACAATACGCCCTTCTCCGCCCGGATCAAGGTCGTTAAGGGGCATAACCAGAGGCTTTACACTCTTTTCAGGGGCTGTGCAGCATTTTCCCGGTGGAATAGGTTTGCCGTGCGGACAGACCGGAGGATGGCCAAGGAAAGTGCAGACACTATCCGTAACCTCCGGGCTCAAAATATGCTCCAATTTACACGCTTCCTTCTCTGCCTCCTCCTCCGAAAGCTCAAATATCTCCATAAGCAGCCGCTCGGTCAGACGGTGTCTGCGTATAATCTCACGGGCCTTTTCCTCTCCTTTTTCTTTGAGATAGACCTTATCCCCTTCCCTGGCAAAAAGTCCTTCCTGCTCCATGTAGGAGAGTATATTCCTGGCCTCAGGGTCCGATGCCTCGCTCTGGAGATCGGCCAGGTTTGAAACGCCGTTTTCACGCAGGTTCCAGATAAATTCCAGCAGTTCATCAATGGCCCGGTCACGGGTTTCTGCTTCCCTGTGACAGAATGGCCCCCGGATATGACAATGTGGTTTTCTCTTTCCCCAGTTAAATTTCATAGGTACCTCCTCTTAGCTGTCAGCTATCAGCTTAATATGTTGAGCCTCTTGCAAAAGTCGTCACACCGGTGAAAACCGGTGTCCAGAAGTATCTCAATCTGCTTGAAATTACTGGATTCCGGCTTTCGCCGGAATGACAAGAACGCCATTTACAAGACTTTTGCAAGAGGCTCAAGTTGTTTATCTTATATTTTCTGACGGCTGATAGCTGAGTGCTAATTGCTGATCGCTTACCCATTATATTTTAAAACCCGTGATTTTCAAAATTAAATTCAGCAGACCTCCCACCGTAAAGGCCACAGCCAGGATAAAGCCACTTATGGCCACACCGATTTTCCAGCCCCTTTCTTTGACAATGACCAGGAAATTAGCCAGGCACGGGACAAACAGGGTCAAGGTCACTAAGGCTACGAGGATTTGTTCGGCACTCAACGCATGCACCCGTGCCAACGCTAAAAGACCGGCTGCGCCATAGTCACGCCGCAAAAAACCGATGAGAAAGGCCTGGGTGGTCTCTACCGGAAGTCCCAGTACGCCTTTAATAAACGGCGCAGCTCCGTTTTCGATATGTATCAGTATCCCGGCCCTATCCAGTATAAAAAGTATAAATGTACTCAGGGCAAAGAGGGGTACGGCCTCTTTTAAATACCACTCTATACGGGACAGGGTCTTAATGAGGATATTCCCGATCCTGGGAAGGCGGATGGGCGGGAGTTCCAGGACAAAATCGGAAGATTCGCCCGGCAGATAGCGTGCAGCCAGGTAGCCGACCACCGCCAGGACGAGGCCTACCACCCCGCCCCAGAGCACAACCAGCATGGGAGAAAATCCGGAGAGCATGCCGAAAATAACGGCCATCTGTGCCGAACAGGGGACACCAAGGGCCAGGAGCAGGGTAACGATAATCCTATCCCGCTTGCTTTCCAATATGCGGGTGGTAAGCGTAGCCATAGTGGCACACCCCAGCCCCAGAATCATAGGCAGAATGGCCTTTCCATTAAGACCGATTAACCGGAATATCTTGTTACTCATAACCGCCAGCCGGGGCAGATAACCGGAATCCTCCATCAGGCCGAAGGCTATGAAAAAAAAGGTAATAATAGGCAGGATCAGGGCAAAGGCATAGGTCATGGCCATGGTCAGAAGACCATACTGGCCGACCAGCAGGTCCCTCAGCCAGGCCACCGGCACCAGGCGCTCGGTCCATCTTAGGAAAAAGGGGTTGATATACTCTCCGAAAACCGTCTCTTCCATAAAGTCAACGGCCACGCCGGCGCCAAAAACGCCGATTACTTGATAGAGTAAATAAACCGCGCCTATCAGAATAACCACGCCCCAAAACGGATGTACGGATAGTTCGCCAATGCGGGTGGAGAGCCGCTTCCGTTTGATAGGATTAATTATGGTCACCCGGCGCACAATTTCATCCACCTTTTTCAGGCGGGCCTGGTTAATCAGATAGCTTATGGGTTGATCGAATCTGGCCTGGCATGATCTCCGGATCGCCTCGATCTCATTGACCCTGGATTCCGGCAGGCGTGCATGCAGCCATCGTTTAAGACTTTTATCCCCGGAAAGGAGCATGATAGCGATGGAACGGGGGCTTATATTCTCTTCCGGCAGGAACTCCGCTATCTGAGAGATGGCCTCTTCCAGGGCCGGAGGGTAACTTATGTGCAATGTGGCCTCTCTCAGATCACCAAGCTCTTCCGTTATCTTTTCCAGATTCTTTTTCTGTGTGGCTACGGTGGAGATGACCCTGGCGCCGGTCAGCGAGGAAAGCTCCTGATAATTTATTTTGATGCCGCGTTCGCGGGCCTCATCCTCCATATTAAGCACAAGCAGAAAAGGATATCTCATTTCGGCCAATTGGCTGGATATAAGGAGACTGCGGCGCAGATTCTTGGCATCAGCCACCTGGACGATTAAGGCATCCTTCTCATTAAGTAAAATATTGCGCGTAACTATCTCATCTTCAGAGGTGGGCAGCAGGCTGTTTACGCCCGGCGTATCCAGCACAGTAACATTTTTACCCCTCCATTTAGTCGTACCATGTGAAACCTCTACGGTCGTCCCCGGATAGTTTGAAACCACGACGTATTTACCGGTCAGGTAGTTGAAGACAACACTTTTACCCACGTTCGGGTTGCCGACCAGTATGATTTCTTTTGCTGACTTCCGGTTAATATCCTTACTCTCCATCCCCCTATTTTTTCCCCGCTTTCTCATCTGAAAATCCCCCTGTATCCCCCTTTTCCAAAGGGGGACTGAACGTATTCCCCCTTTACTAAGAGGCTGTGTCGCAATGTCATTGCGAGGGAGTGAAACGACCGAAGCAATCTCACAACACGTTGAAATCATAGAGATTGCCACGCTCCCTTCGGTCGCTCGCAATGACAAATAACGATTATGACACAGTCTCTAAAGGAGGTGAGGGGGGATTTTCTGTTTTTTCAAGCAATCCGCACATGCACCGTATATCTCTAATCTGTGATCTTTGATAGCAAAATGATAGCGTGCCGCTATCTCCTCCTGCATCTTTTCAATGCGGTCATCCGTGAATTCAAGTATCTTACCGCAGGAGATACATATCAGATGATCATGATGCTCTCCCTGATCAACATTTTCATAACGGGTCTGTCCATCGGCAAACTTCCTCTCAACCGCCATCCCGCACTCTGTCAGCAGTTTTAGGGTTCGATAGACGGTAGTATAACCTATCCGGGGATTGACGCGTGCCGCATGGCGGTAAAGCTCATCTAAGTTTACATGGCCCTTCGTACTGAAAAAAATCCGGGCTATCTCATCCCGCTGACGTGAAGACTTGAGCTTCTTCTGGGCAATATATCCTCTAAGGATACTCTGCTTTTTATGAACAGCTTTCGTGAAAACGCCCTCCCCCGCTTTTTAGATATTATGAAAATGAATTTCATTTTCATAATCTATTTAAGACATCCTCCGGGTCTTGTCAAGGGAAATAAGCGCCGGAATATTGAGTGTTGACTTTTATGCACAATTAACTTAGCTATAAGAGCTAATGTTACCTTAAATCTCAGACTTGAACCAGGATAAGGAATGCCCTGTAAGACATGCGGCGGCCGGCTATCCATCGTCAGGACTTGAAAAGATGTAACCCTGCGCTGCAAGGGTTGCGGCCGCAAATACACAGTTAAAGAACTGCTTGGCGAACTGGATGAAGATTTACTGGAGCGGATCGCCATGATCCGGTGTGACCGGGTCTGATTCCATGAATAGCCCGAAGACCAAAAACACCCTGCCGGTAATCCCTTCCAATATGGGCGGAGATTTGCACCATCTGGAAAACCTGCATGGCGCTGATCTGGTACTCTTCGTGGCCGGGAATCAGTTTATGGTCATGCCGGAACTCCTGGCCGCCTTCCAGCAGCAATACCCGGAGATAAAAAAGATCTTTTATGAGACCCTGCCGCCCGGTCTGGAACTAAAACAGATACTGGCAGGCGGGGCTATATTCCAGGATAAAATAATCGATGTCATACCCGATATCTATGCCTCCGTTAATGAAAGCGCTATGCACTCTTTAGAAGAGGCAGACCTTATCGAAAAAGGAGAATATTTTCTCTACTTACACAACCGGATAGTACTTATGGTCCCCGAAGGTAACCCGGCCCGCATTACCTCTGTCCATGACCTGGGCAGAGATGAGGTCAGGATCTCCCAGCCTAACCCGGAGACCGAGGATATTGCCTTTCATATCATCGAGATGTACCGGGAGACTGGCGGCCAGGCCTTAGTTGAAAGGATTATGGAGGAAAAAAGGGCGGAAGGCACTACCATCTTAACCATCGTCCATCACCGGGAAACCCCATTACGCCTGAAAAAGCGGACGGTTGATGTGGGGCCGGTATGGGCAACCGAACATATAAATGCACGCCGGGAAGGTTTAATGTTCGAGTGTATTGAGCCAGGCCAAGACCTGGATCAGCGGGATAAAATAGATTACTTTATAACTGTGCTAAAAAACGCCCCTGATCCTTCAAATGCCGCAAAATTTCTCGACTTCATAAGGTCAGCCTCGGCCCAGAGTATCTATAAAAAATATGGCTTTGTTCCTCACTTCGTATAGTTTTAGCAAACACTGTCTAAAAATAGAGTGTTGTTTTATACCAAGTTGCGCTCAAAGTAAAAGGGGGTCAGGGGAGATTTTATCAGGTAATCCTCCACACTATTCCCGGAAGAACTCAATATTTTCTGTAACTTGGACGGAGGATTAGGAGGCTTGTTTTATCTCTTCAATTATACGACGGGCAGCTTCTATAGGATCTTTAGCGGTTCGGATAGGTCTTCCCACTACTATATAATCGGCGCCATTAAGGATAGCCTCCCGGGGAGTGACAATCCTTCTCTGGTCATCATCGGATGTAACACTCCAGGCCGGCCGTATGCCGGGGGTAACGATGAGAAAATCCCTTCCTAAGCGTTCTCTTATAGCCTTAACTTCCTGACCGGAAGATATGACGCCGCTGCATCCTGCTTCTCCGGCTACCATGGCCCTCTGCACCACAAGGCGGGAAACATCATCGATAAACTCCCCGGCCAAACCCTGGACAGCGAGATCATCTCTTCCTATACTGGTCAGAAGGGTAACCCCAAGTACCTTTGTCCCGGCGCCGGTAGCTATGGATATGGCCCCGGCCAGACGTCTGCCCGCGTCACAGTGAATGGTCACAAAGTCAACGCCGTATCCGGAGATAACGGATAAGGCCCTTTTTACCGTCTCCGGTATGTCGTGGAGTTTCAGGTCGAGAAAGATTCCGGCCTCTGTCTCTTCTTTGATCTTTTTGAGGATAGAAGGGCCTTCCGCGATAAATAACTCCAGCCCAATCTTAAATACACCAACTGTACCGGCAAGAAGACGTACATATGTCGAAGCCTCTTTCCAGGAAGGGAAATCCAGGGGAAATATGAGTCTGTCTTTATCTCTCATATCCCTTCTTCAAATACAGGAGAAATTCTCTGTTGCCCTTGGCGCCCAGGATGGGCGACTCAATAAGACCTATGGAGATCAGGCCGATGTCTCCCGCAAATGTCTGTATTTTTTCAGTCGCCTGTGTCTGAAGCGCCGGGTCACGGACTATGCCCCCCTTCCCCACCTGTCCTTTTCCGACCTCAAACTGAGGTTTGACCAGCGCTACTATCTCCGCCTGCTCTTTCAGCAGGGTAACAACTACCGGGATAACCTTCGACAGAGAGATAAAGGATACGTCTATGACCGCTATGTCCGCCTTTTCGCCTATGTCTTCCGGCCCCAAGTAACGAATATTTTTTCGCTCCAGAGATATGACGCGCCCATCCTGTCTGAGAGTCCAGTCGAGCTGCCCATATCCCACGTCTATGGCATAGACCCTGCGGGCCCCATGTTTCAGGAGGCAGTCCGTAAAACCGCCCGTCGAGGCCCCGACATCAATAGCCACCCTGCCCTGGATGTCTATACCAAAGGTCTTTATGGCCTCCTCTAACTTTAGACCGCCCCGGCTGACATAAGGTATGTCAGGCTCTTTCAATAATATAGAAGCGTCCACCGGCACCATAGCCCCGGCCTTGGTTACCTGGACTCCATTGATCAGAACCGATCCCGCCATTATCAGGGCCCGGGCCCGCTCCCGGCTCGAAACCAGACCTTGATCCACAAGTATCTTATCCAGCCTCTGTTTATGGAGATGTTTTGACAGGCGTTCAGCCATCAGCTCTGTAGCCGCAGGCTTTAGCCTGCGCATTAGCCTTTCAGCAAAGATAAGGCGGCCTCGGCTATGGATTCAGCAGTCAAGCCATATCTCTCGCGAAGCTTCTTTTGACTGCCATGCTCCACAAAACGATCCGGAACACCTATCCGTTTTAAAGGCTTATCCAAGATATTGCGGCGTTCAAATAGTTCCAGTATCGCACTGCCGAATCCACCGTCCAGGACGTGTTCTTCTACGGTCAACACGGCCTTGCTTCGCTGAGCCTTTGAGATGATAAGTTCCTCGTCCAGAGGCTTTACAAACCGGGAGTTGACCACAGTGGCGCTAATCCCTGATTCTGCCAGTAACTTTGCGGCTTGAACAGCCGTATTTACCGTGACCCCGATGGCCAGTATCAAAAGATCGTCGCCTTCCCGCAAGACTTCGGCCTTGCCGATCGGTATGATGTTTAGACACTGATCCAGGGGTATGCCCTCACCGGCTCCCCTCGGGTAACGCACGGCGGCCGGACCCGGATGTTTAACGGCCGTATAAAGCATATGCTGGAGTTCATTCTCATCCTTAGGAGCCATAACTACCATATTAGGCAGGTGCCGCAAGTAGGCAAAGTCGAAGAGCCCATGATGAGTAGGCCCGTCTTCGCCTACAATCCCACCCCGGTCCAGGGCAAAAGTTACCGGTAAATTAGAAAGGCAAACATCATGGGCTATCTGGTCATAGGCCCTTTGCAGGAAAGTAGAATAGATAGCCACAACCGGTGACAGGCCCTCAGAGGCCAATCCAGCCGCAAAAGTCACGGCATGCTGTTCGGCGATACCCACGTCAAAAAATCTCTCAGGAAATTTCTCGGAGAAATCATTCAGCCCGGTGCCCTCCGGCATGGCCGCAGTAATAGCTACAATTTTTTTATCTTCAGCCGCCAGTCTCATGAGCGTATTTCCAAAGACCTTGGTGTAACTCATAGGACAGTTGGGGTTGACTCGAATTTCCCCGGTCTCAATATCAAAAGGTCCCACGCCATGGTAAAGGTCTGGCCTCTCCTCAGCCGGTTTGTACCCTTTGCCTTTTTTCGTCAATACATGCACCAGCACCGGCCCATCCAGATATTCCAGGTTGCGTAAGATCGGAATGAGTTCTCCAAAATCATGACCGGAAATGGGGCCGATGTATTCAAACTTCAGGGCCTCAAAGAGCATCCCCGGCGTGAAAAATCCCTTGAACGAGTCCTCTACCTTTTTAAGGACATGGATTATGTTCTCTCCCACCCCGGACAGTGATTTCAGCCTCCGCTCCACGTCTTTCTTAAACCGTACCACGGTGCGTCCGGTGAGTTTACGGCTGAGATACGCAGAGAGGGCCCCCACATTTTTGGATATCGACATCTCATTGTCATTCAGGATAACGATCAGGTTCTTATCCAGGTGTCCGGCCTGATTCAATCCTTCAAAGGCCAACCCAGCGGTCATAGACCCATCACCGATGACGGCAATAATTTTGGTCTTTTCTCCCTTGAAGCATTTAGCCGCTGTAATACCTAACGCCGCTGAAATGGAGGTACTGCTATGGCCGGCGTCGAACGTATCATAGGCGCTTTCGGCCCTCTTAAGAAAACCACTGATTCCTCCATCCTGGCGCAGGGTGCAAAACCGGTCCCGGCGACCGGTGAGGAGCTTGTGGGCATAGGCCTGATGGCCCACATCCCAGATGATCTTATCGCGCGGAGTGTCAAAGACATAATGCAGGGCGATGGCCAGCTCCACAGTCCCAAGACTTGAGGCCAGGTGGCCGCCATTCTTAGAGACCGTTCGGATTATCTCTTCCCTTATCTCCTGGGCCAGAAGGGTTAGTTGATTCTCGTTGAGGGACTTCATGTCTGCCGGGCTATTAATGCGAGGGAGTATCGGAGATAGAATCACTTCCGCCTCCTTTTCATTGTCGATCGGCCTGCCTTTAGCGGAGAGTGTTTTTATCCGCTCTTGAGAGACACCTTGTTTTAAATCCATCCTCTGTGCTACCGCCATCTCTCCCACCTACCCTTGACGGCTTCGTAAAAAAGCCTTTTCACCGCTGAGGACTTAGAGCCCGCAGAGAAAAACTTTTGCCACCAAGGCACCAAGACACAAAGGAATAATCTTAGT
>JASEGX010000198.1 GCA_030017815.1 Thermodesulfobacteriota bacterium
AAATCTCCCCTCACCCCTCTTTACAAAGAGGGGATATAATCCCCCCTTTGTAAAAGGGGGATTAAGGGGGATTTGAACGCAACTTGGTCTGATTCTACGTTGCGGTCAAGATAATTTTCCTAAAAACGTGTTATATTCCAGATGCCTGCTAAAAAACAAAAAAGGCCCGATTATGCAATCGAGCCTTTTTATCTTCTGGCTCCCCGGGCCGGATTCGAACCAGCGACCAAGTGGTTAACAGCCACTCGCTCTACCTGCTGAGCTACCGGGGAATAGATGAAAATATCTATAACAAAGTTCGGCCGCTCCGTCAATGCCTTTGTTCGGCACTATTCGGGCCTACCGCGACAATTACGTATTTCTCGGTTTGGATGTATGTTCTGGCTACTCTCAACACCTCATCCCTAGAAACCTTCTCTATTTTATCCAGATAAGCCCGGGTAAAATCAAAGCCGAGCCTGTAGCGTTCGTTCAGGGCCATATCCATGGTCTGGGCGGCGTTGGTCTGGAGGCCGATCTCTGTACTCCCGATTATATACCGCTTGGCCCGGTCCAGTTCCGTTGGGTCGATTATCTCATCCCGCACCCGGTTCAGCTCCCGCCACAGGCTGTTAACAGCCGCCTCTTTCTTCTCCGGGCTTGTCGCTATATATACGCCAAAGGCGCCTGTTTCTATCCCTTCCGTAGAAAAGGCCGAGAGGCTATACGCTAAGCTTTCTTTATCCCGAAGCTCGGCAAAGAGACGCCCGCCCTGCCCGGAAAGGACAGTATTCAAGACATCCAGGGCGGCCCTATCCGGATGAGAAAGAGTAACACCCCGAAAGCCGATGGCGATATGCACCTGCTGTTTGGGCTTTAAAATAGAGGCGGTTTGGGGACTTGCGATAGGCCTGGGTAGCGCAATCCTGACATCCCTGAAGCCCGGCTTCTTCCAACGGGAAAACAGCTTTTCTACCTCTGTCTTTACACTGGATGCCTCTACGTCACCCACTATCGCCAGGACAAGATTACCGGGAATAACATAGCGCTGGTAACCCTCTTTAATTTTTTTCGTTGAGAGCTTCTTAATAGTCTCCGGGCTTCCGAGGGGGTTCATACTGTACGGATAACCGCTAAAAAGTAGCTTGTTGAAGTTGAGGAAGGTAATAGCCGGAAGGCTATCTTCCTGCTGTTTTAGTTGTGCCAGCAACACCGGCCGCAGTTTCTCCAGCTCCTTCGGGCTAAAGGCCGGATCAAGCATGACCTCGGTCAGGATCGCAAGCCCACGGGAAAAGAAACGGGATAGAAAGGTAGCGCTCAGTCCGAAGGTATTCTTACCCGAGAAGCCATTGATGCTACCGGCCATGCCTTCAATCTCGGCGGCTATCTCCTGGGCGCCTCTTCGTTTCGTTCCTTTTGTCCATAACTGAGCCAGGGCATTAAACAGGCCATTATCGGCCGCAGTTTCATATCGCAGCCCGCCCAGGAAAACGGCGTGCATGGAGACCGTAGGCACGTTTCGTTCTTCCTTCACCAGGAGCGTGATGCCGTTTGAAAGGATGAATTTCTGTGCCCCGGACATCTCCACTTTCCGGGAGGCGTATAATTTTTTTGCCTCTTCATCTGCCGCACGGGATAGGGAGGCTGACTCTTTCATAGAAAAAGGCAGGCGCGCCCCCTTCGGAACCAGGAGTCCTAAGGTAAGGCCTTCCGGATGGAGATATTTCTCTGCTACCCGCCGTATATCTTCAGGTGTGACGGCTGCTACCTTCTTTAGATAATTCGCCTGTTCACGATAGTCACCGGCCATGGTCTCAAAATACCCGAGTTTGCGGGCCTGCCCCTGGACCCTTTCCTGGGCATAAATAAAACCTGACTCTATATTCAGCTTGGCCTTGTTGAGTTCGTCCTCTGTAACGTGGTCATACCGAAAGCGATAAATTTCGCGTAACGCGGCTTCAACCGCCTCCTTACTCTTTTCCGCATCCAGACTACAGGCGACTTCGAACAGGCCGGGACCCATGGGCGTAAAGGCATAGGCCGCTACTCCATGCACTAGGGCGGCCTCATCCCTTAATTTCCGGTAGAGCCGGGAACTTTCACCCTCTCCGAGGATGCTCGCCAGTACATCCAGGGCCACACTATCCGGGTCATTAAAACCGGGTATAGGAAAGCACATATTAAGGTGTGACTCGTTGATCTCATCCTCAAGCAAGACCGTGCGTACTTCATCCTGCGGCGGTTCCTCAAGGGAAACGGATTCAGTATCTGCGCCTTTCGTTCCGGAAAAGGCTTGTTTAATCCGTGAGATACAATCGGCGGTTTCTACGTCCCCCACCACGACTACCGTGAGGTTAGAAGGAGTGTAGCGCTTTTTCATATAGGCCAGGATAGAGTTTCTTGTAAGGGGCTGGACGGTTTCGGGAAAACCGATTACCGGCCTCCGATATGGAGAAACCGTGTACGCCTTGGCCATAACCGCTTCAAAGAGTTTGACGGAAGGCTGGTCTTGACGCATGCGGATCTCTTCCAAGACTACCATTTTTTCCCGCTCGATCTCTAAAAGGTCAAATGACGAATGGAGAACGGCGTCAGAAAGTATGTCCAGTCCCACATCGAAGAATTTACTGCCTATAGCTACATGATAGACGGTGTAATCCAGAGAGGTGTAGGCATTTATATCCCCGCCCACCGCCTCAATCGCCCGGGCGATCTCTCCGGTCCCGCGCCTGGAGGTTCCCTTAAAGATCATATGCTCTATGAAGTGGGTAATGCCGGCCTCGTTATCCGTCTCGTAAACACTTCCGGCCTTCACCCAGATCTGAATGGCCGCGACCGGGGCGGCATGGTTTTCCTTGATGATTACGGTAAGGCCGTTATCAAGCTGGAAGCGATAAGGATTGGGGAGGGCCTCTTCAGCCTGGATGACTGGGGTTGCTGTAAAAAGAGAGATTAAAAGGAGTAAAACAAAAACGATTACAGGACGCCTATGATGAAATGTCATGGTTTCTATCCTTCATTTACGGTTCTTTTCGCGACATACACCAAACCCAGCTGCTGCTAAATCCTAAAATACTCTTTAATGGCCGTTTTGCTGATACCTTTTGCCATATCTATTATATTATAACGCTTTTTCGCTACCATGACTCGCTGGAGTGATTGTTGAAGACGCAGCCGTCCTTCCGCATCTTTTTCCACAAACGCTCTCACCGCCTCAATCGCCCGGATGGCCTTATCTTTTTCATGACAGATAAGAATTATATCCACTCCAGCCATAAAGGCCATTACTGCCGACTCTTCCACACTGAAATGCCTCTCGATAGCCCCCATTTCCATATCGTCGGAAACGATCAGTCCATCAAATCCCATTTTACTTCGCAAGATATCCGTCATGAGGATGCGGGACAGGGTCGCCGGCAGATCGGGATCGACATCTGAATAAGTCACATGGGCCGTCATAATAGCCGCTACCCGGGTGGCGACGGCTTTTTGGAAAGGTACAAGTTCACTTCTCTCCAGTTCGGATAAAGGCGTATCCATAACTGGCAGGTCTTGATGGGGGTCCAGTTTCACACCGCCTATGCCCGGAAAGTGCTTGGCCGTAGCCAGGATGCCTTCTTTTTGCAAGCCTTCAATTACAATGCCGCCCAGGTACCCCACCAGCTCCGGGTCACTTCCGAATACCCGCCCCTCCATAACGCGGTCAGTCCCCGGCACGTCGAGATCCATGACCGGAGCAAAGTTCATGTTACAGCCGACAAGATTCAACTCTCTGGCTGTTATGTGGGCGAAGCGACGGGCCTCTGCGGCTGGATTGGCTGCCTTAGCGATGCCTGCCGCCCCGGAAAACTGGGTAAAGGGTGGCTTTAACCTGGCCACCGGCCCGCCTTCCTGGTCGATGGAAATGAGGGGTAGGGGCAGCCCTCTATCCCGACAGGCCTTCTTTAGGTCTTGACAGAGCCTGGCCACTTGCAGCGGCTCAGCCACATTCCGCCTGAAAAGGATAAAATTGCCGATGCCATATCTATGGATTAGCTCCTGCGTCTCCACGTCCAGGTCGGCTCCCGGAAAGCCGATCATAAAAAGCTGCCCTAATGATTCGATCAAA
>JASEGX010000014.1:0-14815 GCA_030017815.1 Thermodesulfobacteriota bacterium
AAAAGAAAAAATATCAGTGATGATCAGCGTAGATCGGCGGCTGAGTAGTTACGAAACTGATTTGTCCGGACTAGCCAAGGGACCCGATGGCCATGCCGCGGACTTCTTTACGGAAGGTCTCGCTTTCCTGTGCCAGTCTTTCCCTATTTTTTTCGTTAATGATTTCCAGCCTGGGGAAACCGGCCAGACCGGTTTCCAGTGGCGTCAGCAAATCCTGAGCCTCTTTGAGGTCTTTCAATCTCTCGATACTCCAATTATCAGCTACCTCCAAGACTAGATTCTTCCCGCCCTTTTTGAAGAGTGCGGCGAGAAGGAGAATAATCGAGGCCTGCCCGGATAGACAGCATATTTCAGCCGATCCGACCGCATATCCATTCCCGTTAAAGCTTACGCTCAGGCCACCGCCATCCCTGACCAGATCCAGGGCCTCGACATCTGTGATACTGTCGCCCAGATACATGACCCGGGAGAGGTCATTGTTCGTTATTTTCAGACTATCCAAAACGGCCCGGGCCTTGGCCCTCCCACCGATGGTCTTGGTCTCAGCCAGTAATCGTCCGGCCTCCATAGAGCATATCTCCTCCCAGAAGATTGCCGCGAGACGTTGGATAGTGTCCTGGCTCTGGGGAGAGAGCTCATATAACCCATCAACGCCAATCTCCCATTCCAGCATGGGCATATCTGCAATCTCGGCAGCAACTTTTTTGAGATATTTTTGCTCGTCTTCAGGCAGGCTGTAGTGATCCATATCTATTTTAGTGCAGTAAATCCGGCTGAATGGAAAACCGGTGACCTGGCAAAGGGCCTCGAGATATGGCTCGTAACTGGTACTTATAATAAATGTGGGCATAATCTCCATGACCTGATGCAGGGTCTCTTTGGCCCCAGGCAGGAGTACGAGGTGAGAGCGCGAATAGTCTATCATCTGTTGGTGAGTCAGGCCAAATGCCTTCAGAAAGGGCAGGATTAACTTAAGGGTGTCACCGGCCTGATAGCCCGGCTTCTTCTCGATGTCCGCCAGAAAGTCATCGTACTTACTAATGAGAGCGAAAAATTTATCCCCCTTCGGGACAAAGGCCTGGCAGAGCTCAAAGGCATTGTCGTTTTTGGTGATGGGGCCTTCGCAATCGATGTTCAGTTGGGCAGTTTTCATATCGGTTACCTGTTGTCGCCTTCTTTTTGTAGGCAACGTCACCGGTCATTACTCACTGATTAACCGTGGAAGATTGACCACTTTTACCAGTGACAAATGACCATTGACTAATGACTTTCACTATAGATAGGCCTCGATTTCCTCATTTAGACAATACGGGGCAAAAGCGTTTTTCCCGCTTATTTCTACTTTTCTTTCGGCCAGAGTCTTCAGGGTCAGGATAATTAAAGGGATCTCTCGTCTTACTCCCTCCTGCCGGATGCGTTGAAATAGTTTGTTAGATTCTCCCTCTGTGGCTATTAGCTCCTGTAAGGTATGAGTTCTAAGTTTGTTCTGTAGCTCAGCCCAGAGGGGATCAAACCCTTCCCCGCGAATCGGAAATGTACAATACGTTATAGGGGGGCCTTCGTCAAGCGTCTCGGTAACTACGTGTATCATTACCCCGGTCTCACCCGCTTTTTGATTAATGAGCTTCCAGATGACCTCCTGCCACGTGCCGGCCGGTCCCTTAGGGGCCGCAGGATGAAGGTTGATTATGGTATGCCTCTGGCACATTTCCGGGCTGACAATGAGCATGTATCCGGCCAGCATGATGAGATTGTTCTGGAAGTTGCTGATCCGTTCCATAACCGCCCGGTGATAAAGGGTGCGCCATCTTTCCATGTACTGCCTTTTTTCCTCAGGCAAAAAATCTCTGGATGAGAAGGTAATTGTCTTAAGACCAAGATTCCGGGTGAGTTCCAGAAACTTGTCGCTTTCAGCGCTTTCACCCATATCGCGGTTACAAAAGACATACTCGATCGCGGCAGGGATAAAGCCGCTTCGCATATTCTCATAGGCCGTGCTGAGCAAATCCCTGGCCGCCTTATCCCGTCCGGTAGAAAACCAGCCTATCAAGTAAGACACGAGATATTCTCCCTTTTACCGAAAAAATTTGTCAGGTCCTTGTAAGTAGGATACCTGCTCCGCCCATAGCCGGTTATGCTTTTGGCCGCCATTCTGGTAGCGAAAAGGCCACACGGCTTCAAGGGCTGCTCCATAAGAAGTCCGGCCAGAAAACCGGCATTATATACGTCGCCCGCCCCGGTGTTGTCCACTACCGGAACCTCTTCCGCCGGCACATTAAATTCCTCCTCGCGAGAGAGGACATACGACCCCTCTCTTCCCCGCTTGCAGACCAGAATAGAAGGCCCCATGGTCAAAAGCTCCCGGCAGCCTGCTTTGTAGCGCTTCCCGGTCAGTTTCTGTGTCTCTCGATCCGTCAAAAAGAGGACAAAACTCTTATGAATGATAGGGAATATCTCTTTTAGCCCCTTGCCGGCATAAATCTCTCCCGGATCGAAACTCAATCTCACCTGTGAAGGGAGATTTTCGACCAATCTGATCTGGGATGAGAGCGATTTTTGCCCTACAAAAGAGGAAAAATGTAAAAATCTCGCCTTATTAGCGGCGGTTATGTCTTTCTTCCCTGTGGTCACCGTCTTATTTGTATTGGGAAAGGCTATTATAGATCGATCTTCACGCTTATCTATGACGATGAGACAGGTCCCGCTTTTGCCCTGCCGCCGGATGTGACGGGCATCAACTTTGCCGAGAGACTTTAGCAGCAGTTCTCCGGCCTCATCCCGGCCTACCTTCCCGATAAATCCGGTTTTAAAACCCATCCGGGCCAGGGCAAAAATGGTGTTGGCGGCCGAACCGCCGCCGGAGGTCCTCTTCAATTTGCCGTATTTTTCTATCAGGGCTTTGATCCTGGGAAAGAGGCGCTCACTATAAAATATCTCCTGTCCGGGCTGCAAAGGAAGTTCGTGTGAAAGGATACTTAGACTATCTACGGAATAGATATAGTCTAGATTTAAGGCCCCAAAGCCAATCACGTCAACCATAAGAGATCCAGTGTTTACAACAGTACTATAGGCAACGTCACTGGTCATTAGTCATCGGTCATTGGCTAACTGTGGAAGATTGATCAACTTTTACCAGTGACAAATGACTATTGACTAATGACATTCACTATAAAACATAATGAATTGTCATCTGAATTATATCAAGCTCTTTTATTATTTTCCAACTATCCTGATTGACCCAAATCCACCGCCTATTTTTTCTGTACGCCAATTCCCTGCCTCTTCTGTAGGAGCACCTTCCAGGTGCGAACGGTGTCGCGGCAAGATGCCGCTCCTACAGGGCGTGGCGACATTCCTTTCGGCCTAATTTCTTCACCTCGTTGATAATAGAATTGCTTGTCCAATACACTTTTAGCACCCTGATTTATCAGGGTCAACGAGGTTTTTTAACTTTTTTTGATGGCGGATCAAGATTGATAATGAAAAAGCTAAAAACACCCCATGGGGAGAGTAAATACTTGCACAATAATGCGGTCATCATTATAATCAGGACAATTTTTGCCGATAAATAAAACAAAATGGACTCTCCTTTAATTGAATTAAAGCATGTCTATAAGTCTTACGAGCAAGACCTCACCGTCCTTGAAGACATTAATCTCCGTATAGGCAAGGGGGAATTTGTCTTTATCAACGGACCGAGCGGGGCGGGGAAGACGACACTGCTCAAAGTTATACTCTGCATCGAGCGTTCCACCAAAGGCGAGGTCTGGGTAGATGGGATAAACCTTAAGCGTCTGTCCAATTCCAAAATACCGTATCTCAGGCGGCGGATGGGAATGGTCTTCCAGGATTTCAAATTGATAGAAAATTTAACCGTCTTTGAAAATGTGGCCCTGTCTATGGAGGTATGTGGCATAAAAAAATCGGTCATAGAACAGAGGGTCGATCAGGTCTTGAAAAGCCTGGGATTGGAAATAAAAAAACGCATATATCCCCGCCGTCTCTCCGGGGGCGAACAACAACGGGTAGCCGTTGCCCGGGCCGTGGTAAATGACCCTTTAGTGCTTTTAGCAGATGAACCGACCGGGAACCTGGATGCCGGACGCGCTGCGGATATCATGTCACTTTTTAATGAAATCAGCGCCCGCGGCACTACGGTCATTTTTGCTACGCACAACCAGGAATTGATTCGTTCCACGGCCAAAAGAGTGATCATTCTGGATCAAGGCAGGATCGTAAATTGAGCGTCATTCCGTATATAATCCCCAGAACTTTCTCCAACATGCGGGGTAACCGGTTATCCCACTTAATGACTGCCTTAACTATTGCCTTTGTCGTCCTCATCTTCGGACTGTCAACCCTGATTTACTTCAACCTCCACCGCCTGGCGGAAAACTACAGCCGCGAGATACGCATCGTGACCTATATCGATCCAGCCCTCCCTCCTGAGGACATCGAGGGGCTCAAGGCAAAAGTCCTTAAGCTGCGTGGGGTGGCCAATATACGACATGTTACTAGTCAGGAAGGATACCAGAGGCTTGTTCAACAATTTCAAGATGAGAAAGATATTCTGGCCGGCCTGGGCGAAGATTTTCTCCCCTCCACCCTGGAAATTGAGGTGACAGGAACCATGTATAATATGGGACGCATCCGTCCGTTAGTTTCTGAGTTAACCTCCCTGCCTGGAATAACAGATGTATATTACGGGAAGGAATGGGTGGAAAGATTGCGCCAGGCAGCAGATTTTACCCGGCTTATAACCTTTGCTATAGGGGGCTTATTCCTCCTCACCACCATATTTGTCGTCTCTAACACCATCAAACTGACCATCTATCTGCGGCGTAATGAACTGGAAACCATGAGACTGGTTGGTGCTACCAACTTCTTCATCCGGGGGCCCTTTGTCCTGGAAGGTATGCTGCAGGGACTGGTGGGATCAGGGCTGGCTATGCTGGCTTTATTCGCACTCTTCGAGTTTTTAAAGACACAGGTCAACTTCCCCGGTTTTATACGATTCTTTAGCCCGATCTTTTTACCTATACCCGTTGTAACCGGTATCATAGCGGGTAGTATAATTCTCTGCGCAACGGTGAGTGCATTTTCCATGCGTCAGTTCTTACGGGTATGAAAGCGATAACCTTTATAACCATACCTCTCTTTGTTTTCTGTGCACTAACTCCGGCCTTAGCCAAGGATAACCTGAAAACCAAATATGAACAGGAACGCCGGAAAGTCGATAAGATCCATACACAGATACAGGAGAGAAAAAAGGAGGCCTTTCGCCTTACAGAAAAGGAACAGGGAATTCTGTCTGCCCTGGGAAGACTTGAAGACTCTATAGACCGTCAAAATGCCCGCATGGAAGATTTGGCCTGGAAGCTTAACCAAAAAAGAGAGTATCTCGCGCAGGCGGAACAGCGCTTTAAGGAAACCGAAGATGAAGTCCGCCATCTCAAAGAACAGGCCAGACACAGGGTAGTTTCTTATTATAAATTCGGCCCGGTAGGCCTTATGAATATGGTATTTAGTTCACACTCCCTCCCGGATCTCTTTGCCCGTCAAGAAGCTCTCAGATTTATGTTACGCAAAGATGGAGAGGCCATCTCCACGTATCAGGCAAAGCTTAATGAGCTATTGCAGATAAGACAAGAGATACTGGCTTCTAACCAGGCCTTGCAACAAATGAAAGAAAAAGTACAAATTGAAGCCCTCCATCTTGAAAAATTGCGTCAAGAAAGGGCTGATTTATTGGCCGCGGTCTGCCGGAAGAAAAGAGAGTGCCTCCAGGATATCACAGAGTTGCAAGAATCCGCAGAAAGACTCAACGCCACTATCCGGGCGCTACAGCGTAAAATGGAAGAGGAGGTCCGTCAAAAAACTGATACACAACCACTGCGGGGCTTTGCTGCCCAAAAGGGCAAGCTTGACCCGCCGGTAAAAGGCAAGGTAATCGGATTATTCGGCCGAGTAAGACGCAGCAAGTCTGGGGCTACTATTGTCCGCAATGGAATCGATATCCAGGCCCCGGCCGGCACGGAAATACGCTCCATTTACACCGGCCGGGTCATTTATGTTGGCAACTTAAGAGGATATGGTAATATAACAATTTTAGATCATGGGGACAAATACTACAGCCTTTATGCGCATGCCTCTGAATTCTTTAAGGAGGTCGGGGGCCTGGTGAAAAAAGGCGAAACCATTGGGTTGGTTGGCGCTGTAGGATATTTACTTGGAGAATGCTTATATTTCGAAATAAGAAACGGTGGAAAACCGGAAAACCCATTGTCATGGATAAATGCAAGAAGGCTTGCTTTTGACTAAATGATAAACAAAGTATAAATAAGTTCAAAGTTCACAGTTCAAGGTTCAGGGTTAAAAAACCGTGAACCTGGAACCCGGAACTGTGAACTTCTTTGGTTAATCTTTTGACAATACGAACTGTCCCGTAAGGAAGGAGATACTATGTCAATCAAGCTATCGCGAAAAAAAATCTGGTTAGGGGTAAGCATCGTCCTTATTGTTGCGTTTTTTACCTGTTTATACAATGGGGTAATGGCCTCAGCCGCTACCAGGGAAGCCTATGAAAAACTTAAATTATTTGCCGATGTACTGGATATCGTCGAAAAAAATTATGTAGAAGAGGTCAAGACAGGGGACCTGATCTATGGATCCATCAAAGGCATGCTGGAAACCCTCGACCCCCACTCCTCCTTCATGACCCCCGATGACTTTAAGGAATTGCAGGTAGAAACCAAAGGGATTTTTAGTGGAATTGGGATCGAGATAACATTAAAGGATGGCGTACTGACTATTGTATCTCCTATTGAAGGGACGCCTGCATACAAGGCAGGGTTAAAGGCCGGGGATCGCATTCTGAAAATCGATGGGAAAACGACTAAAAATATGTCTCTGACAGAAGCGGTTAAAAAACTACGCGGGCCCAGGGAGACAAAAGTAACCATATCTATTCTCAGAGAAGGATGGCCAGAGATTAAAGATTTTGCGCTCGTTCGTGACGTAATACCCCTCCACAGCGTAAAACACAAGACCTTAGAAGAAGGTTACGGTTACGTGCGCATTATTAACTTCCAGGACAAAACCAGTCAGGATCTAAAATCCGCCTTGGATGACCTGGAGCAACAAAATAAGCCTCTCAAGGGATTGATCCTGGACTTAAGAAACAATCCGGGCGGACTCCTTGATCAGGCGGTAAGGGTGGCCGATGAATTTATAGAGGAAGGGATTGTTGTCTATACCGATGGCCGGATTAAAAGCCAAAACGTACGTTTTACTGCCCGTAAAGGAGAAAAACCTCATCCTTATCCTATAATCGTTCTCGTAAATGAAGGCAGCGCCAGTGCCTCGGAAATTGTAGCCGGGGCGCTTCAAGATCATAAAAAGGCTATTATATTAGGAGCACAGACCTTTGGTAAGGGCTCGGTCCAGACCGTCATCCCGTTAGATGATGGCTCCGGCCTCCGCCTGACCACATCTCTCTATTACACCCCAAGCGGCCGCTCCATTCAGGCCAAGGGTATCACTCCAGATATAATAGTAGCCAGCCAGTTTAACCTCCACAAAGAGAAAATGAAAAAAATAAAAATATTACGTGAGAAGGACTTGGAGCATCATATAAAAAATGATCGGGAAGAGGCAGAGCCCGAAACACCGCCGGATATCGGGGAAGAGGAGGAAAAGCCGGATACGGATAAGGACAAAAAAGATGACAAAGATGCCGGGGAAACTTCAGAAGAAGATATACAGCTCAACCGGGCATTACAAATCCTCAAGAGTTGGGAAATATTCTCTAAGATAAAAGCAAATTAAAGGCGCCGGTCGGATTTGGCTTCACGTTCCGGTAACAGAAGAAAACGGCCTTCGGGCAAGGCCCGGAAAAAACGGGCTTCTTCCGGGGGCCTTTTCCGTTTACTGGGTATCCTTTTCATCCTGGCGGTCGCAGCAGGAATTGTATATTTAATTACGGCTGAACAACCTGAAACGCCTCCTGATAAAAAGGCCATAGAAAAGCCGGGTATCATCTTTGAAGAGCCTGCCCCGCCGGAAAAAATACAAGTGGAAAGACGCACCAGGCCGGTTCCCATCCCTTTGCTTCCACAGGTGGCCATCGTCATAGACGACCTGGGATATAATCCCCGCATAGACGCTGCTTTTATAAAATTGAATGCGCCTATTTCTTTTTCATTTTTGCCCTTCGGCCCGCACACCAAAGAAACAGCTACGCTTGCCCATAACTGCGGAAAAGATGTCCTGCTCCACCTCCCTATGGAGGCCGCTTCGTCTCCGGAATCTAAGGTCGGCCCGGGAGCGCTTTTTTTGAGCATGGATGGCGATACTATAGCTGCGCAGATACAGGCTGATATGGAAGCCGTCCCGTATGTAAAGGGAATCAACAACCACATGGGTTCAAAGTTTACAGCAGATGCAGGCAAGATGGAGATTGTCCTTAGAGAAATACAGAAAAGAGGCCTATTTTATCTGGACAGCCGCACTACGCCCTTCACCAGAGGTCTGTCCGTGGCCCGGTCAATGGGTGTCAGGAGCGCAGAACGGGATGTATTTCTGGATAACAAACAGGAGGCGAATGCTATTCGCGCACAGATCGCCCGCCTCATCTCTGAAGCCCGCACGCATGGATCAGCCATAGGCATCGGGCATCCCCACCCGGCAACCTATCAGGTCTTAAAAGAGGATCTGCCGGTTTTAAAAAAACAGGTGAAAATTGTTCCGGTCTCCGATCTGGTAGAATAGGAGAAAACAGCCGTGAAGATTACTGCAACTGCGCCTATGCGGGTCGATCTGGCCGGCGGCACCCTGGACATATACCCGCTCTATGTCTTTGAAGGCGGCGCCTATACTATAAATACGGCCATCGGCATCCGTAGCCGTGTGGTACTGGAAACGCGTAACGATCATAAGATTATCATTTATTCCCGTGACCTCGATATGAGGCTCTCTGCCCCGGATGTGGACAAGCTGAGGCCCGAAGGGCCCTTAGACCTCATAGCCCGTACCGTAAAATACTACCGGCCCGATGCCGGGCTGACTATTACCACAGAAAATAACATACCCAAAGGATCGGGTCTGGGGGCCTCCTCCACTCTCCTTATGGCCTTAAGCCATGCCCTCATCCGTCTTTCCGGCCAAAGGCCGGATAAAGAGGAGGTGATCGACATTGGAGCAAACATCGAGGCCCAATCTATAAAAGTCCCCACCGGGAAACAGGATTACTACCCGGCATCTTACGGCGGGATAAACGCCATCTGGTTCGGCATTGACGGCGTAAAGCGCTCGTCAATAGATGTCCCCGGAGGTTTCACCCAGGAACTGGAAGAACGTACGGTCCTTAGTTTCGTAGGTGCGCCGAGATTCTCCGGCGCCACGAATTGGAATATGATGAAGGCCTATATTGATAACCAAAGCCAGACTGTAGCCAACATACGCCGCATAAAGCAAACTGCCCTCAAAATGAAGGGGGTCCTAGAACAGGGCCGTTTCCACGCCCTGGCGCGTCTCCTGCGTGAAGAATGGCAAAACCGTAAAAACCTGGCGCCAGGCGTAACCAATCCGCAGATAGAAGGAATTATGGCTGCTATTGAAAAAGAAGGGGCCCTGGCCAGCAAGCTCTGCGGTGCAGGCGGAGGCGGGTGTATGGTTACCCTTACCCGAAAGGGAGTGAAAGCCAGAGTGGAACGTTATTTACAAAAGGCGGGCATACTGGTGCTGCCGTTTAAGATAGAAGAGCGTGGGGTAATTGTCTCCGGGCCCGCCAAACCGCACGAATCAGATTAACATCAGCACCTTGCTGATCACTTCTTCCGGATCGCGGCCCAGGATGCGGATCATAGGCTCTTTACCCACATCCCCGCGGTCGTAAATTATATCCGGTATCTTCCTGGCATCCTCCAGGGCTATATCTATTCCCCATCTCAGGGAAGCCCCTTCCTTACGCTTAATATCGGGGGGCTCTTTCTGCCGGTCAAAGGAGGCCACACCCCACTTCAATTGACGGCATTTCTTTATGATGTCTTCCCCAAAACGAATGTTCATGGCGGAACGATAGGCAGGGTCATGGCGCATGACGGCCAGGATTATACGGGCCATGTGATGGGAAGCCCCGAACCCCGGAGCGGCTAACGTATCCACAGAATCACCGATCCCGATAATCCGGCCCGGTATAGCGGCAACGTCGCTTTCATCCTCAGCAAAAGGCAGGGCATAGCCGAGGTTGGACTGGACTTCGGGTATGAGATGTCGTACAGGCTGGCCGCCTTTAAGCGTTGCCACCGCCTTCTCCAGGGCGGCGATAACCTGATACCGGGACATCTCTCTATCCACGTATGCATAAGGATTGGCCGGCCACGCACCCCTGCCGATCGGAAAAGAAGACCTTATGGCCAGGGTGACAAAGGACTTGGCCCTGGCTACAGCATCGACTAAGTCATAACCCTGGGCCAGAAACGTAGCCAGGGCAGCGGAAAACGTGCAGCCGGTGCCGTGTTTATTTTCGCCCGGGACTCGTTCTGCCCTGAAATGATAAATGCCTTCACCGTCAAAAAGGATATCAACCGGTTCGCCGGCAAGGTGCCCGCCCTTAATGAGGACATTGGCCGGGCCCAATTTGGCTATGGCACGAGCGGCCTTTTCCATGTCCGATGCAGTCTTAACCCTTAACCCGGTCAATGCCGCGGCCTCAGCCAGATTAGGCGTAACTACGTAGGCCAGAGGCAGAAGCTCTGCCTTGAGGGCCGGGAGTGCCGCAGGTTCCGTTAGTGCCTCACCGCCCCCTGCCAAGAGTACCGGATCTACGACAATTTTTCTTATTTGGCAGGATTTGAGCCGGGCGGCGACAGCAGAGATGATCCCGGCATTGGCCAGCATTCCGGTCTTAACGGCGTCTGCGCCGATATCGGAGAGGATAGACTTCATCTGCGCGGCCACAAAGGCCGGAGGTACAGGATGGACTGCCTGTACCCCTCGAGTATTCTGGGCGGTCAGGGCGGTAATAACACTCAAGCCATATCCGCCAAGCACGGTAATCGTCTTCAGGTCGGCCTGGACACCGGCGCCGCCGCCAGGGTCGGATCCGGCTACGGCAAGAATTCGTTTCATTTCTTTCTCTTGGAGGATCGTTTCTTGAGGGCTCGCTTATAGACCTTAATAGCACAGTACTCACCGCACATGGTGCAGGTCGGACCGTGATACGCCCCGCCTTCCTCGCGGTAGGCCTTGGCTTTCTCTGGATCAAGGGAAAGACTGATCTGACCCTGCCAGTCAAGATTACTCCGACATCGGGCCATACGCTCGTCAGCCTCCAGCACCCCCGGTACTTTTTTGACGATATCGGCGGCATGGGCCGCAATGCGCGAGGCCACCACACCTTCTTTAACGTCCTCCAGAGAGGGGAGTTTGAGATGTTCGGCCGGTGTTACGTAACATAGAAAATCCGCCCCGGCCGCAGCCGCAATAGCGCCCCCAATGGCACTGGTGATATGGTCATAACCAGGGGCGATGTCGGTAACCAGAGGCCCTAAGACGTAAAACGGCGCGCCGAAACATAGCTTTTTCTGAAGAAGCACGTTCGCCGCAATCTGATCCATGGGCATGTGTCCGGGCCCTTCAACGATAACTTGGACTCCGGCATCCCAGGCCCGCCGGGTCAATTCACCCAATACCACCAGTTCCTGTATCTGAGCGAGATCGGTAGCGTCGGCCAGACATCCGGGCCGCAGTCCGTCTCCTAAGCTAAGGGTTACATCATAGGCCCTGGCAATGGCCAGAAGTTCATCAAAGTGCTCATAAAGCGGATTCTCTTTTTGATTATACTCCATCCATTCCAGGGTAAAGGCTCCACCCCGGCTCACTACACCCAGGATGCGCTTGGCCTTTTTTAGCCGCGCCGCGGATTCCCGGTTTATCCCGCAGTGCACGGTCATGAAATCCACGCCTTCCCCGGCCTGCCGCTCGATGGTCTGCAAGATGTCCTTCACCCGCATGTCCACGATGGATTTCTTCCTCTTCTCCACCGTTTCCACTGCCGCCTGATAGATGGGCACAGTGCCCAGTGGTACCGGACAGTGCTCCAGTATTACCCGCCGAATCTCATCTATGGGCCCGCCGGTGCTCAGATCCATCACCGCATCTGCACCCATGGAAAGGGCTATTTCCAGTTTCTTCAATTCATGCTCGATATCCACATGATCTTTGGATGTGCCGATATTGGCGTTGATCTTTGTTTTAAGACCCAGCCCGATACCCACAAATCGCTTCAACTTGCGGTTTTTGTTGGCCGGGATGGCTATACAGCCGGAGGCGATGCCTTTGCAAATTTCCGCAGCAGCAACGCCTTCCTCTTGGGCGCACCTTTTCATGGCCGCAGTAATCTTACCCTGGACCGCCGCTTCTCTGAGGGTCATAGACATAATAAAAAAACCTCCCGGTTATGAGATAAAATTAGGTGACGTGCATGATAACCGTCTCGTCCTTTTCTTGTCAATGATAAATGAATTTTATCCGGCCGGTGCGATTGCCACATCCGGTAACGGTTACCTCTGCATTACCTGTTTACTTACTTTTTACGTTGGAATAACAGCCCGTAAAAATACTCGCTGAGAGCAAATTCTTTGGCGAGTTCATAACCGTGCGCCCTGAAAAGGCTAATGGCCGTATCTTTCGGGATCCGGATATGCATGGGCGGCCCCATATCTGTCTTTTTTTCGTTCCAGTCAACCACGACAACATAGTGTTCAAGCCTTGACATGCGCCTTATTTCTTTTAAAAAATCTTCCGGATTATGGAGTTCATGAAGCGCGGCTACCAGAAAAGAAATGTCCAGCAAGTTGTCTGCAACAGGGATATTATTTTCAGTCGAATGCACAATGGTAATGTTATCCAGGCCCCTAGCCCGTTCCGCAAGGACGGCAAGCATTCCGGGTTCGATATCCACCGCAAAAATCCGACCCTTCGGCACCTTTCGGGCCAGTGGTATAGTCAGATAACCGGTGCCACAGCCGATATCCGCAATATTCGCCTCTTCGGGCAGATCAACCGCCTTTATTATCTTCCCCGCCGGAAGTATCTCTCTTCTTCTCCCACTATCCAGTGCCACCATGTGAGAGGGATTAAATTTTCTATTAGTCACTTCTCCACTCCCGAAAATAATCTCCCCATCCCCCATTGGGTAAAGGGGGAATGGAGAATTTCCCGAAGCCATTCTACCATTCCACAGGCAGGACAGCATAGGAAAAAATGGTCGCAGATATAACCACGTATAATGTTAACCATGTAAGCCATGCACTTTCTGATTTTGCGATATTGTGATATAGACAGCTATTGGCCACGTGTCAATATGGTTGCAATTAATCCTCGATTCTTATAGCATCACAAGGATGAAAATATTACCCTTAACCCGGATAGCAGAAGAAGTATATGAAAGATAAAAGCCCTGCTCAACCCCTGTTATCTACTACCCTGGACACGCATAAGATATGCTACTTCCAGAGCAAGCTCAGGACGTCGCTCCTGAATAAGGGGGAATTTACTCTTACTTTTGAACTGGTACCCGGAAGGGGTTCCAGAGGAAAAGTCCACGATGCCCTCCTGGCTTTTGCGGAAAAAGCCTCTGCCGGTGGAAAGATTCAGGCCCTCAGCATAACAGAAAATGCCGGCGGGCATCCGGCCTTATCTCCGGAAGTCCTGGGACGTGAGATTAAAAACCTCGGCATGGAGACGATCGTTCACTTCTCCTGTAAAGACAAGAATCGAAACCAGATCGAAAGCCTGCTCTTTGCCTGGGACAGAGAAGGAATACATAATCTTTTAATTCTAACCGGCGATTACCCGCGCTACGGTTATGAAGGACCGGCCAAGCCGGTCTTCGATCTGGATAGCGTAACCCTGCTCAGTATGGTCGGTCAAATGAAAAGCGGTTATTACATTCACAGCCAGGCCCCGGGAGGCGGACGATTCCTGCCCAGCATGCCCTTCTTTAAAGGATGCGTGGTGTCCCCATTTAAACGCCTGGAGTCGGAGCTCATGAACCAATACTTTAAACTACACCGTAAGGCCGCCGCCGGGGCAGACTTTGTCGTCACCCAGGTTGGATTCGATGTCCGACAACTTGATACCCTCTTACGCTATATGCGTCTAACCGGAATCAACCTGCCCGTACTGGGGAATGTCTATGTTCCCAGTATCACCGTGGCCAGGCTAATGCATGAAGGAAAGGTACCGGGCTGCGTAGTGACCGATGAACTCATGGCCATTTACGAACGGGAATCCGAAGAGCCGGACGGCGGAAAAGAGAAACGTCTTCTAAGGACGGCAAAACTCCTGGCGGTGCAAAGAGGTCTGGGTTACGACGGAGCCCACATCGGAGGCTCAAAACTTACCTATGACGACGTAGAGTTCATCATCGGCAAAAGTGAAGATTTTTATAGAAACTGGCCGGACTATATTCCGGAATTCAGCTTTCCTCAAAAAGACGGTTTTTACTATTTTGAAAAGGACGAAAAGACAGGATTGAATAAAGATGCGCCGGCAAAGCCAGTGGCCAGATCAGGCCACAGGGCGATAAATTATATCTTCTCCCGATCTATCCATAATCTGATTTTTGACGAAAATGGAAGACTGTTCCGCCCGGCCAAAAATTTTTGTCGGGCCATCGAGGGCACTAAATGGGCGCGTCCTTTTGCCCGGTTCGAATATTTACCCAAGCAATTTCTTTACGAATGCAAAAAATGCGGCGACTGCGTACTTTCCGAAGTCGCCTTTTTATGTCCCGAATCTCAATGCGCTA
>JASEGX010000014.1:14825-19416 GCA_030017815.1 Thermodesulfobacteriota bacterium
ACGGCCCATGCGGGGGCAGTATAGATGGGTGGTGTGAAGTCTATCCGGGCGTAAAAAAGTGCATCTACATCCAGGCCTATGAACGCCTGCGCAGTTATGGCCAAAAGAAAAGGCTCAAAGAAAAGATTATTCCTCCCCGCGACTGGTCATTGAATAACACATCCTCCTGGATTAACTTCTTTACCGGCCGTGATTACGCAGGGAAAATAAAAAAGTAGAAAAAAATAGTAAATAATTCGCGGCCTCAGGAAAAGGCCTGTCAGGCCAGAAGGATATTTCGCCCGGCCGCCTTGTCTGTTTTATCTCCCACTGAGGTGCCACAATAAGCGCACAGATATTCATACTTATCCCCTTCAGGCAGAACTAAGAGGAGACGCTTCCGCACGGGGACAGCCTCTTTGCATTTAGGACAATAAAGCGCTGTAGCCTCAAACTGGTCGAAACTGCTGCCTTGCATCGGGGAACGCGGATCAGAGTTCACGGCCTGACTCCCTGGGACTTATCTTATATTACAGACCTCGTAAGTATTAGCGAATTATGGTGTAGTATTTTGGACAAAAAGCTCCGTTTCCAGCCCAGGAGTTGGGTTCAAGGGTTCACGGTTCAGAGGTTCAGAAGTTGATCCCTCCATGGTATTAACCCAATGGAATCAATGGGTCAGGAAAAAAGCGCGAAGCGCTTAACCTTGAACCTTGAACCCGGAACCTTATAACCCAGACCGGCCTGATGTCCAATTTATGTGCAATCCCGCGGTATATAAATGTCTGCGGTCATTTGTATAAGGTGAATGACGAGGTCTGATATTAAGAATAATATATAAATCGTTTCTCTAAGCTGTCAAGTTCCGGTCGCTCTCCCTGTTGATGATGCGATAAGAGCTATTCTAATCTTCCTTCTTGTCTGAGTCTGGCGATTAGCTCTTTAATTTTAGGCAATGCCTCAATCGCTGCCTTTTCACCCTCAAGGATAGCCTCGTGCCTTTTTGAGAAATCACTTGAGGCTATGTATCCCACCTTCGGCACTATCACTACATCTGCCCTTGAAAGCTGCGTGCAAGCAAGTCTGGAGTACATAATGCCTATCGATTGCAATATGGTCTCTATTGTGCTTTCAGGCTGTTTGCCCCCAACATCTGAGGATATATCTACGGCAATCACTATGTCAGCGCCAAGCCTTCTTGCCGCATCAACTGCGACCGGACTTACAACACCTCCGTCTACATACATCCTGTCTGAGATTGACACCGGCCTGAAGATACCCGGTATTGAACAACTGGCCCTTACCGCCTGGCCGGTGTTCCCCCTGCCAAAGACAACCTCCTGTCCGCTCTGTATGTCTGTTGCCACCGCGTAAAAAGGGATCCTCAGTTTCTCTATAGGGGTATTATTAAATGTCTTATTTATGTAACCCTCAAGTCTTTCTCCCCTTATGAATCCATTGTCTGGGACAGTCAGATCGATGATATCCCCTTTTTCGACGGAAAAAGCTATCTTCTGCAGTTGATAGGCATTGTAGCCATACGCGTAAAAACTCCCCACAAAACTGCCTGCGCTTGTTCCGACTATAAAATGAATCGGGATGTGATTGTTTTCTAAAATCTTAAGGACTCCTATATGGGCAAACCCCTTTGATGATCCGGATCCAAGTACCAAAGCTATCCTTGCCGCCTTCACCGGAGGTTGCACCTGTACAGGTGCACATGAAGCCACAACCAATACAAAGACCATAAATAAGCTGGTTAGGTATATCCTTGCTTTGTCCATAAGTTCTCGCCTCTTTGTTTGTACGTTCAACACAGTTTAAAGGGCTTTTTGTTTAGATATGATTATACCTTAGCTTAAACGCCCTACGCTATAAATATTCCAACAATCGTTTCAGTTGAAAAATTGCGTGCTGCGCCTGGTCCGTTTAGCAAGTAGTCAAAATGAATAAGCTTGATCAGTTGCCCGGCTGTATGATATTTTTTTAAAAATCACAGGATAGATAATAAATGGGACGTAAGGGAGGCCATACGATGATAAAATTCAATGGGATTAATCACCTTGCGATGGTCACCGGGGACATGGATAAGACCATCCGATTCTGGAGGGACTTGCTGGGCATGAGGCTGGTTGCCGGGCTGGGGCGACCCGGCTACAGGCATTACTTTTTCCAGATCTCAGAAAATGATCTGATCGCATTTTTTGAGTGGCCCGGGGTCAAGCCTATTGAGGAAAAAGATCACGGCCGGCCGGTCACCGGTCCCGTCGTCTTTGACCACATCTCCTTTAGCGTAGAAACCGAGGAAGACCTCTGGGAAATAAAAGATAAACTCACTGCAGCCGATGTCTGGGTGACGGAGGTAATCGACCACGGCTTTATCCACTCGATCTACGCCTTTGACCCCAACGGTATCCCCATCGAATTCAGCCATAACGTAGAGGGCATAGATATTCGGAAGAATCCGGTGATGGCAGATTCCGCCCCCTCTGCTGTAACCCGGGAAGGCGCAGATCCCCAGCTTGATAAATGGCCACAGGTAGAAAGTCCAACTCCTCTGAAAGATCGCAGGGTCTATCCTGGCGATGGGAGCGAGCTATGGCATAGAAAGAACAGCCTTGAAAGCAGGGGCTAAAGGTGGTAGTGTCACTAAATTTAGTCCAACTATTAGCATAAATATTGCCGCAAGGGAGTAAGACATGAACGAATTTTGTATTATCTGCCACGACCGTGAGGACCTGAGCGACTGGGTCCATCCGGTGTCAAAAAAGCAATATAAAATCTGCGGTTATTGTGAGAAAAACATTATCGGCCCCTGTCAGCATTGTGGAGATATCGTCTTCAAGGCAGACCGTTTTGGTTATGACGACTCAGGAAATATTATGTGCTCTAAATGTGTCCATCTGGCTGAGCTTTCCGAGGACAGTTGTTCAAGATAAATCCCTCCTTCAGTCGTTTAAAATATTGGCCTACCATGCATATGCTCAGCACCATGATAGTGACAGTTTATGCAGGATTGCATCGAATGTGAATGCGTGTGGCATTTATTGCAAAGGGTGTTCCAATCACTATTGGTGTTTGCTTTTACGTCGGTAACGCCACCGTTAACCGTCTTCCGGATCAGGTAGCCGTAATTAGGCGAGCCGTGCGGTTCATGGCAGTCCGTACAGGCCAGGACATAGTTCTTATTGACGGCCCGATAAGGTGGTCGCCTTTCATCTGTATCCAACCGTCTCCAGCTATCCTGCATACCATGGACACTGTTCGCCCAATCAATCTTTCTCACAGTCCTTCCTAAGGTAGTGCTTTCGATTGTATTTGTGGCGTTGTGGCAATCCGTACAAAACGTGACGTAATCAGGTGTCTTTGCCGCCTGTATGGCCCGGTCGTTACTTGCGCCATCAGGCTCCAAATTGGTCAACCCCCGATAGTATGGGGGTTGATAATTGGTCCCGTAAGTGACACTGCTCATCCGTTCCGCAGGATCATCACCCCAGAGACTGGTATGCTGCGAAGGGCGAGAGATGGCCGTATATGAGGGGTTCCCCGGGTACGCCTTATTTCTCCTGGCAATGTGGACGTTATGGCAACCGGAGCATGGGTTACTGTCAGCCGGAAAGTTGGCAAAATTTATATGGCTGCCGCGAGCACCGGTGATGAAGTCATATATATCCTTCAGGTTATGATAAGAAGGGCTATAGAATGCGTCGAAGATATTATCAGGGCTTGTAAGGCTTGTCGCCCCGCCAAAGGTATAGCTGTAACTGTAATTGTTGAAACCTGGAAGACTCTGAATGGAGCCTGCTGTCGAGTAATGGCAATAAAAACAGACATTATCCTCTTTGCTATATGGACTTGAGGTTGCAAGCGTCTCAAAGTTATTAGAAAACAAACACCACTTAGAGGGTGCATTTCCGTCTGGTTCCGGCTCGTCCCCATCTATACTGGCGTGTTGCTCATGGCAATGCGCACAATGTCCCCTGCCGTATTGGGATGTGCCCCTTCTGCTCACACCATAGGCGCTATCGCCGTGCGCTGAACTGGTATAAGGGCCTGCATAGAGGTTATCAGCGAATAAAAAGACGCAGATAACGAGCCATACAAAAATATTCACCATCGATTACTCCAAACATGACTATGCTTATTATAATGTTCAACAGGATGTGTCAATAGACAGGTAAATAACATCACGATCAGAGTAATGCCGATGCCCATAGTTTATATCGCCCTCCGGAACGTACCGTAATTGGCCGGAGGTCCTTATTTTCGTTTTAATTATTCGGCCAGGCTTAAGGGATGTAGTAGCAAAATAAATGCCACATACTTTTTAAAATTATTTATCCATAAAATTTTAATCATTCCAAATAGATACAGACGATAATCTGCGAGAAAAGGTAAATCGTCCTCCTTATCTGTGAGAACTATTTTTCCACTCTTTGAAAGAAATTGTTTTCCACTTTATGGTGTTAGCCGCGAGGTGAAGAAATTAGGCCGAAAGGGTTTCCTACCAGAAGGAATGACCCTTGCCGTAGGAGTCCGCCGCAGGCAGACTGCGACAAGACTCGGTCGCACCTGGAAGGTGCTCCTACAGAAGAGGCATGAAATTAGCGCC
>JASEGX010000199.1 GCA_030017815.1 Thermodesulfobacteriota bacterium
CACTTTCCCACTTATAAATCCCTGTCTCCTGTCCTAAGAACCCAGACCACCTGTCCATTAAGGAATGCTGCAACTTACTATAACTCCTATATCGATGAAAATCGATAGGGGTAAATATTTCTTGATTGGGGCAAATGGAGGACAGATTTATTTAATTCCTTTACCAGTAATAAACAAAACGGAAAAATCGCCGAACAAGGCGTTCGAGTTGACTTGGGGCTACTGAGCGGCTCTTGAAAGTGTCGGTTTTAACCTAAATTTTAATTATGCTAAGTTGGTTGCCATAAAGCCCCAAGCAACTCAACTTAACGTTAAATTTAAATTATGAATAACGCATTATTTATTAATGGAGTCTATGAGACAGTAACGTAGGGTGGGCACAGCTTTATCGTGCCCACCGAAACCGCTATAATGTGTCGCGGAAATGGGTAAAATTAAATGCCAAATTATCGACGAGCACGGGAGGAATATGGGGACGCTGGTAGAAAAGTAAGTTGATAAAGGAAAGCGTAAATACGAGATAGAATCTATGCCAAGATTAGCCAGGCTGGACGCACTTGGTGTTTTACATCACATTATACTAACATTGGAATCCTCCTTTCTGTCCAGGACCAGACTGCCTTTGGTCCGTCACAGGTAGATATATCTGGCGACACTCCTTCCATGTTTATCTTATGTAATAGTTTCTGCCTATAATTATCCATGTCCATATCCGATTTATCGATTTGACATCCCTTCTCGTGGGTTATATATGCACGTAAGATCGGCATGATGTCCAGAGCCGCGTATATCATGCCGTAAGTTAATACCGGCAAAAAGCTCGATGTTACTTACTTGGAGGTGTTTTCTAATGGATAAAATTAAAGCCTTTTTCGGGACGCGTGTGGGAATTGTAGCTACGGGGGCTATTATCGGGATATTGGCCGCCTTGCTTCAGAAGATGGGTAACCCGGGTAATATGGGTATATGCGTGGCCTGCTTTGAAAGGGATATTGCCGGCGCCTTGGGTCTGCACCGCGCGGCCGTTGTTCAGTATATCCGGCCGGAGATAATCGGGTTTGTCTTCGGCGCATTGATAGCCGCTTACGCCTTTAAAGAGTTCAGGCCGCGCGCGGGATCTGCGCCTATTGTCCGTTTTTTCCTTGGTTTTTTTGCCATGACCGGGGCGTTGGTCTTTCTCGGATGTCCATGGCGGGCCTTGCTTAGACTATCGGCCGGCGATGGGAATGCTATTGCCGGTTTAACCGGCCTTACAGTAGGCATAGCTATTGGTGTGGCCTTCCTGAAAAATGGTTACAATCTGGGCCGGGCACAGAAAAGCTATGTTTCTATGGGGTGGATACTGCCGTTAGCCATGGGCGCGCTTCTTATATTTCTTTTACTGGCGCCGCAGATGGGTGATAATGGCCAAACCGGGCCGATTTTTTTCAGCGCCAAAGGGCCGGGGTCTCTGCATGCGCCTATAGCCATATCACTCTTGATCGGCCTGTTTATCGGGTTTATTGCGCAACGGACCCGGTTCTGCACCATGGGGGCGGTCAGGGACATAATTTTGATGCGGGATTTTCACCTGGCGAGCGGTGTTTTAGCGCTGATTGCCGGCGCATTCGTTACCAACCTGATCCTTGGTCAGTTTCAGGCCGGTTTTGAAAACCAGCCGGTCGCCCATACCAACCAGTTGTGGAATTTTAGCGGCATGGTGCTGGCCGGACTGGCTTTTGCCCTGGCCGGCGGATGTCCGGGGCGACAATTATTCCTGGCCGGAGAAGGCGATGGCGATGCCGGTGTATTGGTACTGGGTATGATTATCGGCGCTGGTTTTGCCCATAACTTTTCCCTGGCCAGTTCTCCCAAAGGGGTTGGCCTATATGGGCCGCTGGCCGTCCTCATAGGGCTTGCCTTTTGTTTCTTTGTCGGTCTTACCATGCGGGAAAAGATATAAAGGAGGAGGTTTAGAGATGACGGATTTTGTAGATGCCCGTGGATTTTCCTGCCCTCAGCCGGTCATCCTGGCCCGTCAGAAGATGCAGTCGTTGGGACGGGGCACCTTTGAAGTGAAAGTGGACACGGATACCGCCAGGGAGAACATCACCCGGTTGGCCCAAAAAGAGGGATGGGATGTAGAGATCAAAGAGGCGGGCCGTGAATATGTATTGGTGTTGACAAAAAGGTAATGATTTGGGTCAGCAATTCCAAACAATTATGTTTTGGTCATTGCCCCCCTCCCCCATCTTGGGGGTGGGGGATAGGCTTCGCACGCTAACCTTTTTCAAGATATGGTCTCAGAATTTCGTACATCCCGGGAGGCCATTTTTTAGGGTCCGGCTCTGTGAGAAATATCTTGGTCCAGGGCTCCTTAACTCCGGCTGTTAATTTTTCTACTAAATCCTTGGGCATGTTTTTCAGGTCTTCTAACCTCTCCTGATAAACCCGACTTGCCGTTTCTTTATCCATAGTTATCTCCCCTGTTCGAACCTCTGTACTATCAAAAGATTAACCACAAAGCACACAGAGAAAATAAAAATATCAATAAGTTAGAACAGACCTTGGCGCCTCCCCTCTGTGATCTCCTAATATTCTCGTTGGTGGTCCAAAAATAACTCCAGCACTGCTTTGGAGAACACAGAGGTCCGAAGAGCACTCAGAGAACTGGTTTTTTAAAATTGTTCTTTCCTTTTCTTTTTGTTTCTCTTTTCTCGGTGTACTCTGTGGTTTATTTTCTATTGTATGGCGTGATTGTCCCAGGCACAAGGAAATTTAAAGAAATCTATGGGGGTTGACTTTCCGGAGACCTTAAATTAATGTCTTTTAAAAAGCCTGAGACGGGTTTGCAGCGAGGAAATATGTTGTGGAAATAGAAGAACTGCTTGAGGAACTCATTCTGGTGCCGGGCGTAAGCGGTTATGAAGACCCGATTAGAGCGAAGATTAAAACACTGATCGAAGACTATGTTGATGAGATAGAAATAGACGCCATCGGTAATCTCATCGGCATACGGGAGGGGCATGGGAATGGCCACCTAAGTTTCTTTGCCCACATGGATGAGCTGGGTCTTGTAGTCGCTAATATCACTGCCGATGGTTTCATCCATTTCAAAAAGATGGGCGGTATTGATGACCGCATATTGCCGTCGAGACACGTAAGGTTATTTGCGCAGGCAGACGAGGAGGTCCCCGGGGTGATCGCCTGGGTGCCGCCTCACATGGCAGTTGAGGGTCAGAAGAACCAGGATAAGGTCATCTCCTGGCAGGAGATGGTCATAGACGTAGGAGCACGCAGTGCCGAAGAGGTGCGGGCTATGGGGATACGGGTCGGCGATCCGATAGTGTTTGTCAAGCAGGTCTCCCGCCTGGCCAATGGCCTGATTGCTGCCCGGGGCCTGGACAATCGGGCCGGCTGTACAGCCCTGGTGGCTTTAATCCAGGGTATGAAAGAGCTGGCGCCCCGGCCCCGAATCAGTTTTGTCTTCACTACACAGGAGGAGTACGGCCTGCGCGGGGCGTCAGTGGCCGGGTACAGGACAAAACCGGACAGCGCTTTTATCATCGACACGGCCAGCGCCCCTGACTTCCCGGGGGTGCCGGCGGTTTACAAGAATCAATTTCAGATAGACAGGGGGCCGCTACTCAGGCTGGTGGATACACGCATGGTTACCAGCCGGAGGTTGCGAAATTTTGTAGAAGAATTGGCCGTAAAAAAGAATATTCCCTTCCAGTTAGGTGTAGTGGGCGGATCGACCGATGCGGCGGCCGTCCAACTGGTAAGAAAAGGCGTGCCCGTCCTTCCTATCTGCATCCCGTGTCGCTATACGCATGCCACCGTAGAAGTGATTTCGCTTAAGGACCTGGAGGCCACGGTTACTCTCCTGGGGCAAATTATAGAAGAATACCCCATGACGTAACCCGCACCCTGTAGGTACTGGTGCAATATCAGTGGCTTAGGAGCGGGTGAGAGGGGGGCCTTGACCCTTGTAAAGTCTTTGGGTAAATGATATTGACCTTAATAGAAG
>JASEGX010000015.1 GCA_030017815.1 Thermodesulfobacteriota bacterium
CATTGAGACATTAGGAATTTGAATTTGTTTCGAATTTCGATATTCGAGTTTTGGATTTGGCCCCGATCCCGAAGCAATCGGAACTTGCGGTATCAATAACCGTTTCGAAGAGCTAAAGGGCTACTGCAAAATATAACAGGGGGTAGGGATACAGAAGTGGCCATCTCAGCGGATATGGACCTGGTTAGAAGGCGCGTCCAGGAAAAAAGGGGAGATTACGCGCGTTATAATTTTTCAGAGATACAAAGTAATGCCTTAAAGACCTTCTTTGACCTGGCCCAGGAATACAATACCCTGCAGAATCTCTACCGGGTCTGCGTTATAGTCCCGAAGGAATATTTTAACCTGGAAAGCAAGCTCTACCTGGTCAGTCCTGTAAATAACTTAAGGCTGGTCTGTGCCAGCGCCAAAGACCTCTATCTTGAAGAATCAGATACCAATGCGGCCGTACGTATAGATAATCAGGCCTATCCGGCCGATAACTCTTACGTCTTTCCCATCAAAGGCAACCGCCTCCTGACAGAAAGACTGCCGTTCTATGCCAAAGACCAGCTCATCGGCATGCTTGAAGTTTATCCGGCAAGAGGTTTCGCCGATCAGGATAAATTCTTCTTCCAAAAATACGCAAACCGTATCGGATATAACATCAATGCCAAGATCGTCTGGCAACAAAATATCGACCACATCAAGTTTATAAACAGCTTGGTGGCTGATATTGAACACAATGTAATTACGCCCAACATTTACTACAAGGTGTTTTTTAAAAACCTCCAGAAAAAGATAGCGCAATGTCAGGTGGTTGAAAATAAATTGAGAGAGACTCTCTCCCGGGTTTTAGTTGAAAATAGAGATTACCCGGACGGTATTTTAGATCAATTGGATGAATTGACAAATAAAATGAAGCAGGACTATGAGCAGGTTTATCAGCATTACAGAAACACCAGCCTGTTTTTGGAGACCTTGTTCCGTCGCGGGCATTTCGAGCGCGGGCAATGGATCCTGCGCAAAAGTCATATCAACTTTAACCGGGATATTATCACCCCCCAGTTGGAACGTTATCAAAAACAACTAGAGGATAGGGGCGTTGAGATTGACAATCGTATGGGCGGGATACCGGAAGAGGATATCGAACTCACCGTCGACGCCGGTTTAATAGCACAGGTCTATGCCAATCTGTTCTCTAATGCCGTCAAGTACACGCAGGCCGTAATAGCCGCTGACGGCTACCAAGTGAAGCGCCTGGCCTTTGGCCGGGAGCGGATCACGGATTATTTCGGCCAGGGTAAGTGCGGGATTAAATTCAACGTATTTACGACTGGCCCTCACCTTGCACCGGAAGACGCGGCCCGCATTTTCGATGAAGGCTACCGCGGCGCTAATGCCACAAATCAATCAGGCACCGGACACGGCCTGCACTTTATAAAGAGCGTCATCGAGGTACACGGCGGTGTGGTGGGCTATGAACCGGTTTCGGAGGGAAACAATTTCTATTTCATCCTTCCCTGCTCCAATAACAATTAATGATCCCCCTAAGAGATAACATCCCCTCCCGTAGCTGGCCCCTGGTCAATGTCTCTATAATTATTCTCAACACACTGGTCTTCATTTATGAACTTTCCCTGGGGCCATATATAGAAAAATTCATTTTGCATTATGGATTTACGCCGGCGGTATATCAATACCTCTCTGAGGTTGCCCCGGCAAACATCCCCCTGCGGGTCTATCCCATCTTTACTTCCATGTTCGTGCACGGCGGTTGGGTACATCTTATCTCCAATATGTGGATCTTGTGGATATTTGGAGATAATGTCGAAGACCGCATGGGACGTCTGCGTTACATCCTCTTCTATCTGGCCTGTGGGATAGCCGCGGCGCTGACTCAATTCTGGGTCAATCCCTACGCCAGAGTGCCGATGGTGGGGGCCAGTGGCGCCATCGCCGGTGTCATGGGCGCTTACTTCTTCCTATATCCTCATGCCCGTATTTTGACATTGATTCCCATCTTTTTCTTTTTTCAGATAATAGAGATTCCCGCCTTCTTTTTTCTCGCCTTTTGGTTTATTATGCAATTCTTCAGTGGCAGTTTGGCTATAACCACCCACGCGCTGGCGGGAGGCGTAGCCTGGTTCGCGCACATAGGAGGCTTTATCACCGGTGCGGCACTAATCTGGCTTTTTAAGAAACGTCACCGGTAACTTTAAGAATGCTTATGCCCCATGAGTTTCAAAGAAATACGGAGATACTCCCCCCCCACCCCTTGGAAAAGGGAGGCAAAGGGGGGGTTGACTACGAAAAAGCCCTGAATCCTCAACAGTTGGAAGCTGTATGCATGCTTACCGGTCCTGCTCTGGTTATAGCCGGTGCGGGCAGCGGCAAGACGCGCACCCTGGTCTATCGGGTAGCCAGGCTGGTTGAAAAGGGCATCCCGCCCCAGTCTATCTTGCTGCTGACCTTTACCTGCAGGGCGGCGCGGGAGATGCTGCAGCGGGCCAGCCTCATACTTTCAGACACCTGTCAGCAGGTTAGGGGCGGTACGTTTCATTCCCTGGCCAACCAGATGCTCCGAAAATTCAGCCATCATATCGGCTTTTCCCCTTCTTTCACCATCCTGGATCGTTCCGACAGCGCAGACGCCATCAACTTGCTCCGTTTAAGCCTTGGCCTGGATGAAAAGGCCAGGCGTTTCCCCAAAAAGGATACCATTGCCGAGATATTCAGCAAGGCAGTCAATAAGGCTATAACTATAGAACAGGCCCTGGAGGAAGAATTTCTCCATTTTATGGAACATAGTGAGGCCCTGAAAAAATTATATCTTCTTTATACAGAATATAAAAATAGCCATCAACTCATGGATTATGACGACCTTCTGGTTAAATGGAAAAATCTCCTGGAAGAGCGGCCCGATATCCGTGACCTGGTTTCCCGGCGTTTCCAGTATATCATGGTGGACGAATATCAGGATACCAACAGGCTCCAGGCCGATATTGTCCGACTTATGGCGGCCACCCACAACAATGTCATGGTGGTAGGCGATGACTCTCAGTCTATCTATTCCTTCCGTGGGGCTAATTTTAAAAATATTATGGAGTTCCCAAACCACTTCCCTGGGACGCGCATCATAAAATTAGAAGAAAACTATCGTAGCACCCAACAGATATTGTCCCTGGCCAATTCCCTTATTGCTAAGGCCAGGGAAAAATATACTAAATGCCTTTTCACACGCCGGCCAGGCGGAGTCAGCGCCCGTCTGGTGCCGGTCCCGGATGAAAACGCCCAATCACGTTTTATATGCGAAAGGATACTATCCCTAAGAAGAAGCGGCATCCCTCTATCCGGGATAGCGGTTCTTTTCAGGGCCGGCTTTCATTCTTTTAATTTAGAGCTTGAACTTACTAAGGCAGGGATTTCCTTTGTTAAATATGGCGGCCTTAAGCTTATGGAAGCCGCTCACATTAAAGACGTGCTGGCGCATCTCCGTGTGGTAGTGAACCCCTGTGATCTTTTAAGCTGGCATCGTATTCTGCTTTTAATAAATAACATCGGCCATAAAACGTGCCAGCGCATAATGGATTGGCTAAGGGATACAGGGTTTTCACTTTCCCGCCTTGGAGAATATCCCATCGGCCCCCGGATTGAAGAAGGTCTTGCGGATCTTTGCAAGGTGCTGGAAGCTATCAGCACACCGGGATTGAAACCTCAGGAGCGCCTGGAGCGGTTAACGGCTTACTACGAACCGATTTTAAGGCGCATATATTATGACGACTACCCTAAAAGGTTAAAGGATTTAGAACAATTGGCCGTTATTACAAATAATTATGAATCGCTGGAGGCATTATTGGCCGATATGGTCCTGGAACCTCCGGAGGCCGGTGCAGCCGATGCCGCTATGAGTGATAGAGATACAGAGAGATTGACCCTGTCTACCATACATTCGGCCAAGGGGCTGGAGTGGCACACTGTCTTTATTATATCCCTCGCCGAGGGGCGGTTTCCTTCCAGTTATGCCTGTGAGTCCGATGAGGCCATAGAAGAGGAAAGAAGATTGATGTACGTAGCCGTGACCAGGGCCAAAGAAACCCTCTTTCTTTCCTACCCGGTTTCTACCTATACCCCGAAAGACGGTCGTATTATGGCCCGGCCATCCCGCTTTATAAATGATATCCCGCGATCTATGTTTGAGACTACAGACCGCAGACCTGAGACCAGAGACTTCAGGCCTCAGACAACTGACAACGGACAACGGACAACAGACAAAATAAGAGATGAAGAAGACGAGGCCGGATTAAAGACAAAAGATGGGATGCTACAGGCAGGGGCGCATGTGCACCATACTATATTTGGGACAGGCCGGGTAAGACAGGTCCTGGATGGACAGAAAGTGGTTGTACACTTTGATGGGACAGGGCTTAAAACCCTCCATCTTGGATATACGACTTTATCTGTAGTAAGGTAGGTATTCGTTCACCGTTTACCGTTCACCGAAAAAGAAGTTTTTCGTGCCTTTCAGGTTCTTACGGACAACGGTGAACTGATAACGGTGAACGGTTACTAAGGTAGGGATAATGCTTTCGTAAAATCCAGTTCAGGCGGCACGGTGAGCGATGGAAATAAGAGTCCTGGGATGCTATGGCTCTGAAATGCCCGGTTTTCGGCCTACTTCTTTTTTGATCAATAAGAGCTTACTGCTGGATGCCGGGGCTATAACCTCCGTACTTAGTCTCGAAGAGCAATTACAGATAACCCATATCCTCATCACCCATTCCCATCTCGATCACATTAAAGACATCCTCTTCCTGGCTGACAACATTATTGAACGGAACCATCACCCTATATGTATTGCCAGCTTATCTGCGATTATTGAACAGATTAAGGTACATATACTCAATAATTCAATCTGGCCTGACTTTACGGTCATACCGGAGAGAGGCCCGGCCTTACATTGTCTTTGTCTGGATGAGGAAAAGGACATTCAGCTAAATGAAATTACCTGTAAGGCGGTGAGGGTGGACCACACGGTAGAAGCGGTAGGCTACATAGTTAGAGACTGTAATGGCGCCATAATTTATACCGGGGATACCGGCGCCACGCAGCGCATCTGGGATCTGGCGCGAACCCTTAAAGACCTCCGTGCGGTTATCGTGGAGGTATCATTCCCTGACGAGTTGCGTGAGTTGGCATTGCTCAGCGGTCACCTTACGCCGGCCCTGCTGCACAAGGAACTATCTAAAATGAATCGCCCGGACGTGCCCGTCTATGTCTTTCATATGAAACCCATGCACCTGGAGCGTATTCAAGAGGAGCTAAAATATCTTTCCCCTTTCCTGGTAAGGCCCTTGACACAGGGTGAGCTTATCATTATATAATCTACGGTTCTATTATGAAGAATTATCAAGAAGCCGTTGATTACGTAACCAGTCTGGAATTCTTCGGCATCAAGCTAGGACTGAAGAATATCACCACCCTGCTTGCTGCCCTGGGGAACCCCGAACGTCAGTTTAAATCTGTACATATTGCCGGAACCAATGGCAAGGGTTCTGTAGGCGCCATGCTTTCGGCCATTTTTACCGAAGCAGGATATAAGGTCGGTCTTTATACCTCACCGCACTTGGTGAGCATTCGAGAAAGATTTCGTATTAATGAGAGGATCATCCCGGAAGAGCGTTTTTACCGGCTGACCACGGAGGTCAGGGCCGCTCTGGCCGCGGACATTCCGGTGACCTATTTTGAATTTACCACGGCCACGGCCTTTTTACTCTTTGCCCAGGAAAAGGTGGATTTAGCTATTGTAGAGACGGGCATGGGGGGGCGGCTAGATGCCACCAATGTTCTCACTCCGGAGTTAGCGGTCATCACCAATATTGGCCGTGACCATGAGGCCCATCTGGGCAAATCTCTGTTCTCTATAACCAGAGAGAAGGCCGGGATCATCAAACCAGGGATCAGCCTGGTTACCGGCGTTCACCAGCCTAAATTACTTGGTATTATTCAACAAGACTGCCTGGCCTTTGATAACCCCATTTATGTCTTCGGGCAGCACTTTCGCATCCGCCGGGTTGGGATGAACGGATTCTCCTATCAAGGAATGTGGCGCAAACTGACCGGTCTTGAAGTCAAATTACAGGGACAGCACCAGCTTGGCAACGCTGCTTTAGCCCTGGCTGTCATAGAACTCATGGGCAGCACAGGGTTATCTGTGGATAAAAAAGTGATCGGCGAAGGCTTAAAGAAGGTTAACTGGCCCGGACGGCAAGAGGTATTTGATGGGAGCCCTACCATATTGATTGATGGGGCTCATAATCCGTCTGGAGTAAAGACCCTGTGCCGAGCCCTGTCCAGGGATTTTGTCTATAATCGGTTAATCTTGATCTGGGGAGGGATGGCGGATAAAGATCACCGGGCCATGTTAAAGCAACTTGCGCCTATGGCCCGGGCCATCATCTTTACCAAACCCCGGAATAGAAGGGCTGCGGATCCAGACATGCTTTCAGCCCAACTGGGATCCCTTGATGATGGAGCGGTTTATCTGACTAATCAGGTCTCTGAGGCCATTAACAAAGCCAAAATGCTGGCCGAAGAAAACGACCTTATCTGCATTGCGGGTTCTCTATATCTGGTCGGCGAAGCCCGTGAGATAATACAACCCTCATTTCTTCATTGAAAGAAAATTTCTGATATGTTAGTAACCTCTACACCTAGTAGTGAGAGGTTTATGACACTTGCCCATCAGGTTTCTCTTAACCCCGATTATTTTATCCCTGTGCCTGCTCTATGTTACCGCCCTGCCGACAAATGCTATAGCCATTGAAGGAAGCGCAAGCCCTGATAACCAGCCGTGGCTTATGTATGCCGACAAGGTGACCACGTTAGAAGACGGAAAGATAATTATAGCTGAAGGTAACGTTATCCTCAGCCGTGGCGATATGGAGATAAAAGCCGATTACATACGCTATCGCCGCGTGGATAGCCTGGCCTGGGCCAAGGGGCATCTGAATATCACCATGGGAGAAGACATCCTCACCGGAGAAGAAGGCGAGATAAATCTGGAGAGACAAACCGGTACGGTTAAGCCCGGGGGATTGTTCCTAAAAAAAAATAATGTACACCTGAAGGCGGCAGAGATAGTACGTGTAGCTGAGGATCAATATAGTCTTAAGGCGGCCGTCATTACTACCTGTGACGGAGAACATCCCGCCTGGAAGTTTTCCTGTAGCCACTTGGACGTAACCGTGGAGGGTTATGCAAAGGCTCGACATTCAACCTTCTGGGTCAAATCTCTGCCCGTCGTGTACAGCCCCTATCTTATATTACCGGCAAAGACGAAGAGACAGTCCGGCGTATTATTCCCGGAGTTTTCTTACGGTGAAAGGGATGGGCTAAGTTTCAATCTACCCCTTTATTGGGCCATCGACCCTTGTTCTGATGTCACATTTTACCAGCATTACCTGTCCAAACGGGGATGGATGGAAGGGGTTGAATATCGATATGCCGGCGATCAAAATTCTAAAGGCATCCTGCTGGCCAACTATCTCCACGACCGCCTGGAAGACGACGACTACGACAAAGACGGGGTCTTTCGCAGCAGCAGAAACCGTTGGTGGATACGGGGCAAGATAGATCAATACCTCCCGCTGGATATCATGACCATGCTGGATTTGGACCTGGTAAGCGATCGTGACTATCTCCATGAGTTTGATGATGGACTCACCGGTTTTACCAAGACCAACCAGACGCTTCTCAATAATTTCGGCCGGAGCCTGGCGGATAAGACCGCTCTAATCCGGGAATCGACCGCCCAGGTAAACAGGCGGTGGACCAATTTTTACTTAGCCGGACAATGTAGGTACTATGATAACCTTAACCGTGATGAGCGTGAGAATACCCTGCAAGTCCTGCCTTCGATCAATTTCCTGGCAGCCAGGCAGATCGTACCGGCTACGCCGCTCTATTATGAAGGAAATGTCGACTATATCCACTACTGGCGCAAACAGGGCATCGGTTTGCATCGCCTGGATATCTATCCTAAGGTTTCCTGGCCGTTGAGGATCGGGTCTTATCTCGATTTTCAGGGTCTTTTTGGCGTCAGAGAGACGGTCTATGATGTGAAAAACTATGGCGATGACTCTTATGCCGCACAGATAAAAAAAGACCGGCCCACACGCACCCTCCACAACTTCCAGGCCGACCTTTCCACCGAAATAGGCCGGGTTTTCCATCTGTCCGGGGAATCAATAACCAAGATCAAACATACCATTAAACCATCAGTGGTTTATGGTTACCTGCCGGCCAAGAACCAGGACGACTTACCCAATCTGGACGGCATCGATCGTATAAGCTCCCAAAACATCGTTACCTATTCGCTGACAAACTACCTGACTGCCAAGCAGGTCAGGGACGATGGCGGGTCGGTCTATAAAGATGTTTTCCGTCTTAAACTGAGTCAGAGTTACGACATTAGAGAGGAACGCCGGCTGCTGGCTGCCGGGGAAAGGCGGCGGGCATTTTCCAATGTGTTTTTGGAGGCTGAGCTTGCCCCCACAAATAGGATATATGCCCGGTATGATACGTCTTATGATACATACGACAGTACGTGTAAAAGTTATAACGGATTATTGAGGCTTTCAGATAAGCGTGGGGACAGCCTTTCTGTTGATTATCGTTACACAAAAGACAGCCTGCATGAGCTCAACGTCGGCCTCTCCGTGCCCGTGACCCCGGCCGTTACCGTTACTTATGAAAACAGACGTTCTCTGGATTTAGACAAGAATCTGGAATCAAAGGCCGGTCTCAATTACCAGGCCCAGTGCTGGGGGGTCAGTGTCCAGTTTAGCAAGACACAAGAAGATCGCCGCTTCTTTGTCCTCTTTTCTCTTTATGGGGTGGGTGATTTTGGCCCGCTGGCATTCTCAGGGGCTCGCTAGGTATCCGTTCACCGTTGTCCGTAAGAAATCGCAAGAGTCGAGTCTATGCGACCTGAAAAGCATTTTTTCGGTGAACAGGCGATGGTGATCGTATTTTCCGTTAACCGTTATCTTGTCCCTCAAAAACGTGAAAACCGTCTTTTTCGGGAGCGGTGAACGGTCAACGGTCAACGGTTACCGTTTGTACAACGAGGTCAGTAGGGGCCTGATCCTTAAAGCATGAATATTGTTCTAGGAAGGTCAGCTTGACCAGCCCGGTAGGGCCATTGCGCTGCTTACCGATAATAACTTCTGCGGTCATATCATCGCTATTCTTGTTATAGACCTTGTCCCGGTAAATGAACATGATGACATCAGCGTCCTGCTCGATGGCGCCGGACTCCCTCAGGTCTGACAGTTGAGGCCGCTTGTTCGGCCTGTCTTCCACCCGCCTGTTGAGCTGGGAAAGGGCCACTACGGGCACATGGAGTTCTTTGGCCATGGCTTTTAGTGAGCGGGAGATCTCAGATATTTCTTGTTCACGGCGTTCAACAGGCCCTCTACTACGCATCAGTTGCAGGTAGTCGATTATAACCAATCCCAACCCATGCTCCGATTTCAGCCTCCTGGCCTTAGCGCGCATTTCCAGTATGGAAATCGCCGGGGTATCATCAATGAAGATAGGTGCGGTCGAAAGGTGACTGGCTGCCTGCGTCAACTTCTGCCAATCTTTTTCAGTCAAAAATCCGGTTCGCACATTCCCGGCATCCACCTTGGCCTCGGCACAGAGCATGCGCATTGCCAACTGTTCATTAGACATCTCCAGGGAAAAGATGGCCACCGGGATGTTTGCCTTGATGGCGGCATGTTGCGCAATATTCAGGGCGAGGGAGGTCTTGCCCATACTGGGACGGCCGGCGATAATTATAAGCTCCGAAGGTTGAAACCCGGCCGTGAGCTTATTTATATGATCAAATCCGGTGGGGACACCGGTTATAAGCTCCTTGCGCTCATAAAGCTGCTCGATTTTTTTAAAGCTGTCTTTTATAATCTGTTTTATTGGATAAAAAGATTGCTTGACCTTGGCCTGCGAAATTTCAAAGATGGCCTGCTCGGCCTCATCGAGGATATTATCCACATCGTCGTGCTTTTCATAGCAGCGGTAGCTGATCTCTGAGGTTTTCTGGATCAGGGTGCGTAAGATGAAATTTTCCCTTATGATCTTTGCATAATGGACGATGTTTGCTGCGGTGGGTACGGCATCAGCTAACGTGGCTAAGTAGGACATACCCCCCACGTCTTCCAGCTCGTTTCGGTTGCGCAGGAAGTCGGATACGGTGATGATGTCCTGGGGCTCATTTTTTTCATAGAGACCCAGCATAGCGGCAAATATCTTGCGGTGCGCCTCCCGGTAAAACTCTTCTCCCAAGATTACTTCCAAGACCCGGAAGAGCGCCCCGTTTTCGATTAAGATGCCGCCCAATACCCACTGCTCAGCCTCGATGTTCTGCGGCGGGACCCTGACTGGAGGGGTTATGGTTTCGCTTGTCTTTCTAGCCATAAACTGCCCGTAATGCCCTTGACTCTACCCTTTTTCCCATAGGATTTCTTTACTTTTATGGAAACCGTTGTTCCTGAGCGAAACTTGTTGAAGCAGTCCGCCTTAGGCGGATCGAGGACGAGCAGGTAGGGGAAAATACGCCCCTTAGAGGCGGGAAGGGGGAAGTGTTCCCCACTTGCGCGTCCCGAAAGGGTCACTGCACAAGTCGTGAAGCGAAGGCATGACGGTTCCCATCTCTGCTCATTCGTTCTTGGCGATCTGTACCCTGGCGATAGCCGTAATTCCAGGATATAGCTTTATAGATACGGAAAACTCTCCCAGACTCTTTATGGGTTCGGCCAGCTGTATCTTTTTACGATCTATGTTAATACCCTGCGCTGCGAGACAATCGGCTATATCGGATGTAGTTACCGAGCCATAGAGTTTGTCATTTTTACCTACTTTGTGTTTAATGGTACATAGGCTGGACTCTATTTTTTTTGATAGTTCAACGGCCTTAGCCTTTTCCCTCTCCAGTCTGGCTCGTATCTCGGCCTTCTTTTTTTCCCAGAGGGCTATATTCTTGGGTGTGGCTTCTAATGCCTTGCCTTGAGGCAAAAGAAAGTTCCGGGCATAGCCATCGGCAGCCTTTATTATTTGCCCTTCTTTGCCCAGGGCCTGTATATCTTCTATTAGTATGACCTGCATAAGATAACCCCCTTTACCACTTTGTTTAGCTGTCAGCATTCAGCCATCAACTTTCAGCTTTTACTTCTGACCGTTGACTACCTTATTCCCCTTTGCGAAAGGAGGAACTCGAACTCCTCAAAAAACCAAGACAAACAACACGTTAAGCTGACTGTTGAATGCCGCTTAATTCTTTCTCTGCGGTCTCTGCGTACTCAGCGGTGAAAAATCTAATCCTCGACTCTCTTCAGCTTCCGGAAGTCCGCCCATATGTCAAAAAGCCCCACCAGCGCTACAATTATTATCATGTAGGTCTGAATCCAGATTAAGCTGTATAATAATATCCTTTTAAAGCGGGAAAATCCATATTTTTTGAGATAAAAACTTATTATAGCCAAGCCCTGGAAAAGATAGGCCATAGCAAAAAAATCAGAAGATTTATACCCACAGTCTGTGGACCAAGGTAGGGTAGGAGGGCCAACCCAGCGCCCAGGATGACCAACCAGACGAGAACTTCCGGAAGGCTCCATCGCGACAAGTCGCCAAATTGAAAGTTCACCAGACCATAGCGATCCAGGATGCGGTTACCGATCCAGACATTCATCCATACTAATACTAATAAAGAGGCTGCGGAAAAACCCGGCCAAAACCTGGCCACCAGCATTCTAATATCCTGTAAGGCATCTCTCATAGCTCCCACTGTGGTCTCGGGAAGGTTTAACTGCTCATAAAAACGAAGGGAGGATTCCATGCTATGGTTAATTTCAGAAACCACGGCCTGATAAGGACTATGTCCGGTCTTAATGCCCCATAAGATCAGGTATGCGGATAGCAATAGAAGCAAGAGGCCGGTAGCATAACCTACCGTTTTAGTGATGGAAAAACCCCTCTTGAGGAAGCTAAAGAGGACTGGCCCCAATATAAGAATTTCTACAAAAAAGTACTCAGAGCCACTTCCAAACAAGGGCCACAAAAAGATGGAGAAGATAAGAGCGATACCCAGGACTGCCAAGCCATAGCCCCACCCTAGCTTGACCAGATAAAAAAGGGTAGCTATGGGCGTAAAAATACCCATGATACTACCTAAAATTGGTATGGTCCCCGGGGATAAGCAAAAGAAAGAAACCACCATTGCCCCCCGGAGGATATCTTTCCAGGGGATTCCGCCAGTTCTCTCTTCCAAGCCACGTATTCCTACTTAGTGATAGTAATCGTGTATGGTAACAGGGCAATATTACGGGCGCGCTTAATGGCCAGGGTAAGTCGGCGCTGGTGTACGGCGCAATTACCAGAGATACGCTTCGGTAAAATTTTGCCTCTTTCGGTAATAAAGAATCTAAGGGTGCGGGAATCTTTATAATCGATCTTCAAGTTCCGGTCGGCGCAGAAACGACATATCTTACGACGGATAAATGTTCTCTTTCTTGGATTATAATTAGCCATGATGCCTCCTTGTCAATGCCATTCTCTTACCCTACGGGATTACTTAGCTGCTTCCGCAGGGGGGTTATCCACCGAAGCCGGTTCTTCTTTCGCTTTTTCTTCTTCGGCTTCTACCTGGAGCGACTCCGCATGGAGGGCATCTTCTATTTTGACCGTTAGGTACTTTATCACCCGGTCGTCGATCTTAAGATTTCTTTCCAGTTCTTTAACCAAATCCGGGGTGCCGGCGTAGTCAGTGAAGAAATAAAAGCCTTGATTATGCTTCTTGACCGCATAGGCCAAGCGCTTTACACCCCACTCATCAAACTTAACGATCTGGCCGCCACCCTGCACCATGATATCTCTCATCTTGTCGGCCAGATTTTTGAGATCATCAGGGGACAGATTTGGCTTGGCAATAAAAATAGTTTCGTATCTCCTTGGGACTCCCATTATAGAACCTCCTTATGGACTTTTGGCCACCGCCTTAATGCAGGGGCAAGGAGTAATGTATGCCTGTAATAACCATGTAAGCCAGCCTTGTCAAGGATTTTTTAGAAACAGGACTTCTCTTTCCATCTTGACCCCTATCTGTGATTATGTTAGGAAAACGGGAAAGATGAGGGAGGTGACCTACCATGGCGCGAAAAAGGACGGCAAAAGAGATAAAGCGGTTGCAGGAAGAACTGACCATTTCCGCCCGGTTGGTCTGGGATACGGTCGATGATGAGGACAAAAAGGCGGTATTCTCCTTTGCCAGAGAATACATGGCCTTTTTGGACGCCGCCAAGACGGAACGGGAGGCCGTAGAAACCATAGTAGAAAAGGTCTCCGGCCAGGGGTGTTTGCCGGTAGAGGCGGCCGGAAAAGGGACTAAGGTATATCGGATACATAAAGGCAAATGCGTGGCCCTTGCGGTTATTGGTCGACGTCCTCTCTCGGACGGATTGCGTATCGTAACCTCGCACCTGGATGCCCCGCGCCTCGATCTAAAACAAAAACCACTCTATGAGGATGGAGACCTGGCTTTTCTGAAGACCCACTATTATGGGGGCATTAAAAAATACCAGTGGGTAACTCGCCCGCTATCCCTGCACGGCGTCATTATCAAGACGGATGGATCCAGTGTGAAGGTAGTGATCGGTGAAGAAGAGGGCGACCCCGTCTTCACCATAACCGACCTCTTGCCCCATTTGGCCCGGCGCACGCAATATGAGAAAAAACTACCCGAAATAATTGTCGGTGAGAAACTAAACGTCCTGATCGGAGGCATTCCTTTTCCGGAGAAAGAGGCCAAGGAGCGTTTTAAATTACAGGTTTTGACTTACCTGAAAGAGAATCTGGACATCGTAGAAGAAGACTTCATCAGCGCAGAGCTGGAGGTGGTCCCGGCTGGCCGAGCCCGGGAGATAGGTTTGGATCGCAGCATGGTCGGCGCTTACGGGCAGGACGATCGTTCCTCAGCCTATGCCAGCCTGGCGGCCATGTTGTCCATAAAAGACCCGGCCTATACCTGCATCGCCTTGTTCCTGGATAAGGAAGAAATTGGCAGTGACGGTAGTACCGGGGCCAAGTCCAGGTTCCTGGAAAGCTTTGTCTTTGACCTGGCCAGGTTAACCAATCTTCCCATCGAGTCAGACACCATCGATGCCTGTTTAATGAGCTCCAGAGCCATATCAGCCGATGTTAATGCGGCCATAGATCCAGACTTTCCGGACGTCCATGAAAAGAGAAATGATGCCAAAATGGGTTATGGCGTGTGTCTGACCAAGTACACAGGATCCGGAGGCAAATATGGGGCCAGTGATGCCAATGCCGAATATATGGGCTGGATCCGGAAGATTCTCAATGAAAATAAGGTCGTTTGGCAGGCCGCCGAGCTAGGAAAGGTTGATGAGGGAGGCGGCGGTACCGTGGCTAAGTTCCTGGCTATTTATGGTATGGAGATTGTGGATATGGGGGCGCCGCTCCTCTCCATGCACTCGCCTTTTGAGATTGCTCATAAGGGTGATCTCTATATGACTTACAAGGCCCTCCGGGCATTTTTGCAGGCCCCTTAAAAGACATTCTCCAGGACTTCCTGGAGATTAGAGACGCCGGTCAGGCTAATAACCTGCCCTTCCCTGGCCTGATCGAGATTGTTTCGGGAAAGCAGGCAACGTGTAAACCCCAGTCTGGCGGCCTCTGTCAGTCGTATATCCACCTGGCTTACCCCGCGCACCTCTCCGGCCAGACCCACCTCGCCAAAGACCACCATCTTATGATCAACCGGCCGGTCCAAAAAGCTCGAGGCAATAGCCACTACCGCCCCCAGATCCAACGCCGGTTCGTCTATCCGGATTCCGCCCGCCACATTCACATAGATATCCCGGTCGTGCAGCATAAGGCCGACTTTTTTTTCCAGGACGGCCACAAGTAGTGATACCCGCTGAGGATCGACGCCAATGGCGGTGCGACGGGGCATGCCAAACCCGGCGGGGCTCACCAAAGCCTGTACCTCTACCAGGATAGGGCGCGTACCTTCTAAACAGGGTACGACCACCGATCCTGAGGCCTCCACCGGGCGTTCCGCCAGAAAGATCTCGGAAGGGTTGGCTACTTCCATCAGCCCCCGATCTTTCATCTCAAAGACACCGATCTCATTGGTTGAGCCGTAGCGGTTTTTAACCGTGCGCAGGATGCGAAAGGCGTGCCCCCGGTCTCCCTCAAAATAGAGGACGGCATCCACCATGTGTTCAAGGACACGCGGACCGGCTAAGGTACCGTCCTTAGTCACATGCCCGACCAGGATGACCGGCACGCCGGTCTCCTTGGCCAGCACCATAAGTTTGGCGGCTGATTCCCGTACCTGACTGACACTTCCCGGGGCAGACCCTATTTCAGACGTATAGAGGGTTTGAATGGAATCAACGGCTAGAAGATCAGGCTTTATATCCTGAAACAGGCCCATGATTTTTTCTACAGAACTTTCCGTCACAATGTACATGTTCGGATGGACGGCCCCGATCCGTTCGCTCCGCAATCGGATCTGTTTAACGGACTCCTCGCCTGAGACATACAATATCCTGGCCCCTCCACGGCCCACATGATAGAGAACCTGAAGGAGAAGGGTGGACTTCCCGATGCCCGGGTCACCGCCAATAAGTACGATGGAACCTGAAACCAGTCCACCTCCCAGGACGCGATCCAGTTCTGTACTGCCGCTGGACAGGCGCCTTTCTTCGGTCAGGGAGATCTCGTTTATCGCCGTCGGCTTATCTTCTGAACTGAGGCCCATGGCTACGGCGCCAGGCCCGGCGTCCTTCACCACTTTTTCCTCTACCATGGTATTCCACTCGCCGCAGTCCGGACAACGGCCCAGCCACTTGATGCTCTGGTAACCACAGACCTGGCAATTAAATGTAGTTCGTAAACTCTTTGTCTTCAAAGGCAGCTCCTCTCTTTCCCTCTTTGGACTTTATATCTTTTTGTAAGAAGTGGTCAAATAATAATAAAGGGCAATGCTAAAATTGATGGCTTCGCAAAAACTAAAAAATTACCGCAGAGGTCGCGGAGAACACTGAGATAACATATTGAATAGTCATTCGACCCGGCTCATGACCGTGAGCCAGCCGAACGGTTTACAGCTTTTCTCTGAGAACTCTATGTGCTCAGCGGTGAAAAGACTTTTTACGAGACCAGCAAAGTTTGTGTTGTTCTTTTTTTCACAAAATATACTTGACAAAGGATTTGTCTTGCGGTATCTAATTGTGAAACATTACTCAATCAAGAGGTGACACCATGCCGCACTACAAAAAATATGGGTTTTTCATCCCGGCCGAGATTGAGCCCTGCTGGGACGACCGGGAAAATAAGGTCTTCGCCGGCATCCTCCTGGAGCGCCAAAACGATCTCTTGGTCAGGGTACTGAAAAGTCAGGCCCAGATCTCGGTAAAGGCCGGGGACGACATCTGGGTGGCTAAAGAAAAATTCACTATATTCTAATCTTACCCAATCTTGCTCTCAGGCCATAACCAAGTAGCCACCCAGATGTATGGCCATTGTAACGCCTTAGCCACGCCCTGATTTATCCCAATTGTTAGCGTTTTCGCTTGACAAGTTCTTCGTGTTCCTATAGTGTTCACAGACTGAACGCCTTGGGCACCGAAAATCGAGCGTGGATATGTCAAACTCTCAAACATTCTTCAGGGACGAAGATATCTCAGGACAGAATCCGGTATGCCTTGGCGCCGTCCCGGTTCAATCCTGGCCGGCATCCTCGGCCACCTGGTACGCCATTTATACCAAGTGCCACCACGAATTTACCATCTGGTCTCAATTACAAAAAAAATCCATTGAAATGTTCTTCCCCTGTGTTACCCGGTGGAGTCGTAGAAAAGACCGGAAGCTAAAAATCCAGGTGCCGCTATTCCCTGGCTATATCTTCGTAAGAATCAATTTTACCCCTTATTACGCCCTTGAAGTCTTAAAAATAAAAGGTGTAGTTCGCTTTCTCGGAGAAAGCAACCAACGCCCGGTGGACATACCCGATATCCAGATTGAATCACTAAAGACTGTTATCGCATCCGGTGAGCAGATCTTGCCGTTTGCCTATCTCCGGGTCGGCCAGGGGGTGCGTGTCCGCAGCGGGCCATTTGAAGGGTGTGAGGGTTTACTGGTTCGTATGAATACAGGGAAAGACCGGCTGGTTATCTCTCTTGAACTTTTGCAACGATCTGTTTCTGTAGAACTGGATGCGGCGGATGTAACGCCGCTGTGATTTAACCCACCCACCAATCACCTCTTAATCGGTTACCAGGTAATATGTAACCGACAAAGCGGAGCTATGTCCTTTTCTTGCGCATCTCCGAGACCTTTGAAAAAACCCCACTTTGTCATTGCGAACGAAAGTGAAGCAATCTCTAACATATTGCTAATACACGAGATTGCCACGTCGCTCCGCTCCTCGCAATGACTTAAGACATAATTTTTCATATGGAAAGAGAAAAACGTCATTTTTTACGGCGCCGGAGAGACAGCGGAATTGTTGTACCACTGTTTGTACGGAAGCTCCATAAACCTGGTGGGTATAATTGACAGAGAAAACGAAGGTGGTACCTTCTTCGGTCATCCGATCTGTTCGCCGGAGGACCTTTCCACGCTACCCGAGGCCGCGATATTTATAACCACCATGGAAGACTGTGATGAAAAAATAAGAGACATAAGAGAAAACGGCGGCTCTGAGCGGATGGTTTTTGATTTACTCTCATTGGCGCCGCACCAATTTGCATCTAATCCCTAATAATAAAGAAAGCGAGATTATCTACATGCACCTACGTAAGCGAATTCTGGTTACCGGCGGAGCCGGATTTCTTGGTTCCCATCTCTGCGAGAGACTGCTTAAAGACGGCCATGAAGTGATATGCGTCGATAATTTCTTTACCGGTACGAAGGCGAATATTCAGCCTCTCCTGGCAAACCCGTACCTGGAAGTATTGCGCCATGACATCACCTTTCCTCTATATGTCGAGGTGGATGAAATCTACAACCTGGCCTGCCCGGCCAGCCCCATTCACTACCAGCATGATCCGGTCCAAACTACCAAGACCAGCGTACATGGTGCTATCAATATGCTGGGGCTGGCCAAACGGCTAAAGGCGAAAATATTTCAGGCCTCAACCAGCGAGGTCTATGGAGATCCGAAAATACATCCACAACCGGAAAGCTACTGGGGGAATGTCAATCCTATTGGATTTCGCTCCTGCTACGATGAGGGTAAGCGCTGTGCCGAGACCTTGTTTTTTGATTACCACCGTCAGCACAGACTGCGCATCAAGGTAGCCAGGATATTCAATACCTACGGCCCGCGTATGCATCCCAACGATGGCCGGGTGGTAAGCAACTTTATAGTGCAGGCCCTTTCTGGAAAGGACATCACTGTCTTTGGCGATGGTTCTCAAAGCCGGTCCTTTTGCTATGTGGATGATATGATAGAGTCCTTTATCCGCCTCATGGACTCCCCGGATGACCTGACCGGGCCGGTCAATCTGGGCAACCCAGGCGAGTTTACTATCCTGGAGCTGGCTCAAAAAATCATTGGCCTGACCAAATCAAAGTCCAAGATCGTCTTCAAACCGCTCCCCCAGGACGACCCGATCCAGAGACAACCGGATATCACCCTAGCCAGAGAGAAACTCGGCTGGGAACCGAAGATCGGCCTGGAAGAGGGTTTAAAACAGACTATTATATATTTTGAACATGTATAGCGAGCGCATTCCCCGCTGCTTGCAGCGGGGAGCTTCAAACTTGTGAAAGAAACCAGAAAAACCCAATCCACCAAACAGGCCAAATCAAGGTAAAAAGGTATTGCAATTTCTGCACAACCTCCCCTAGATGCGCTATAATATCTGCCGAATTAATATTTTGACATTTTGTTATACTTTGTTAATATAATTAGTATAACCTATTTCCAGAGAGGAGGCAGCATGGGGACAACTTCAAAAGGATCTTTAAAAAGGAAAGTATTTCCTAAAGGACAGGTTGTCATTCCTGTTGCTTTAAGAAAAAAATACCATATTGAGATTGGAGATCATGTTGATGTGATTTCCAAGCCCGACGGCATCTTACTAAAACCCATGCCCAAAAAAGAAAGAAAAAAATCTCTGACCGACTGCTTATTTGGAGTGTTTGGAAAATACGCAAAAGGGAAGCCAAAACTTAAAAAAGCG
>JASEGX010000200.1 GCA_030017815.1 Thermodesulfobacteriota bacterium
GCTCTAACGTCCCGAAGTAAACTTTGTTTTTTGCAATTCCGGGAAAGAGGAAATCGGCATAATACCCGACCGCTGCAACTACGCTGCGCAGGCTTTTCTTGGTCCGGGCCATCTTCCGATAGTGTGCGGCAAAAGAGCTGATCACCGCCTCCGGGTTCAAGCCGGTGACGGCGTTTATGAGTACCAGCTTTTTAAAAGGTTCTGCCAGGCAGTGGGCAGCGGAGAGAAGGGGTATAGCGGAGTAACATGAGGCCACACCATAAAGAGGCAATTGTTCTTCCTCGCTCACACGGGACATATGGCGCAGCATATGGAGAGTGTCCCGGATAGTCGCCCCCAGAGAAAATTTATCTGAGGAATTGCCATGTCCGGAATAATTAAAAGAGACCAGATCATATTTTTTCCGAGCCAGCCACCGGAAGGAACTTACCTGTTGCGATAAATCCCCGCCAATCAGAGGCGATGCAAAGACAATCCCCTGGGGAGAGGTATTTCGCACCCGAACCCATTCCAGGATTTTTCTTCGTCCGACTACGTGGTGTCCCTTTTCAAAGCAGGTCATATATAGGGGGTCAGGTCTTAACGGGCTGTTGCCCGAATGCATCTTGCACTCGAATTTTCCGTTGACCCGATATGCATAAGCTTTTAAGAAGATTACCCACAACAACAAAACCTTGCAATAGATTCTTTAAGGGGTATACTAATTAGTTTTGAATTTCGTCGTGCTTTGATCTTGAGGAAGGAAAGAGGAAAGTAAACAAATGAAGAGATATGCAAAAAATGAAAAGCTAAGAAATATTGCCATCATCGCCCATGTTGACCACGGAAAGACCACGCTTGTTGACACTATGTTCAGACAGAGCGGATTGTTCAGGGCAGGGCAGGAAGTGGACGAAAGAATAATGGACAGTATGGACCTGGAACGCGAAAGAGGTATCACCATTGCTGCGAAAAACTGCGCCGTAGTCTGGAAAGGCACAAAAATAAATATCATAGACACCCCTGGACACGCGGATTTCGGGGGTGAAGTAGAACGGGCGCTCAGCATGGCTGACGGTGCGCTTCTCTTGGTGGACGCTTCGGAAGGTCCTCTCCCCCAGACGCGTTTTGTTCTGAAAAAAACGTTCGAGGCAGGTCTGAAGATTATCGTGATGATAAACAAGATCGACCGCAAAGATGCGCGTCCTGATGAAGTCTTGAACGAGATATACGACCTGTTTATAGACCTTGGCGCTACGGAAGAACAGCTTGATTTCCCTTTACTCTATGCCATAGGCCGTGATGGTATTGCACAGAAGGCGCTGGAGGAAAGAGGCGAGAACCTCCATGTACTCTTTGACACCATTCTGGAGGAGATCCCCGCGCCTTCGTATGACCCGGAAGAAGCGTTCCAGATGCTGGTCGCGGACCTGGGTTATTCCGATTATCTTGGCCGGCTGGCGATAGGCAAGGTTTTCAACGGCAAGGCGAAATACAACGACAGCCTGGTTTGTATTGATGAGCAAGGCGAGCAGCTCCCGCTCAAGATTTCAAAACTGCAGATTTACGAAGGAATGAACCTCAAAGAGGTTGATTTTGTGGAGCCCGGCGATATTGTTGTCCTCTCCGGCCTGGAATCCGTCAATATAGGCGACACCATCTGCACGAAAGATTCCCCAAAGCCGCTGAAACGGATAACGGTTGACGAGCCTACCGTTTCCATGAAATTCACCATAAACAACTCGCCATTTGGAGGGAAAGAAGGCAAGTTCGTACAATCCAGCAAGATATGGGAGCGCCTCAGGAAGGAGATGCAGAAAAACGTGGCTATAAAGGTAGAGGAAGCCGCGGACAAAGAGAGTTTTATTGTCAAGGGCAGAGGCGAGTTTCAAATGGCTATACTCATCGAGACTATGCGAAGAGAAGGTTTTGAGCTCTGTGTAGGCCGTCCCGAAGTCATTTACAAATACAAGGATGGGAAAAAGCATGAGCCGATAGAACAACTTTTTATTGACTGCGGTGAGAATTTTCTGGGGATTGTGACGGAAAAACTTTCTATCCGGAAAGGCAAGATGACAAACCTTGTCAATAACGGCAGGGGCCGGGTAAGGATAGAATTCAGCGTTCCTTCACGGGCGCTCATAGGCTACCGGGATGAATTCCTTACTGACACCAAAGGCACGGGCATCATGAATGCGTATTTTATAGGTTATGAGGAATACCGGGGCGATTTCCCCGCGCGCTCTACCGGTTCCATGGTGGCCGACAGGCAAGGAAAGTCCGTAGCTTACGCCCTTTTTAACCTTGAGCCGAGGGGGCAGCTTTTTATTCCACCAGGTGAGGCCGTTTATGAGGGCATGGTGATCGGCGAGCATAACCGGGAGAATGACATCGACGTAAATCCCTGCAAGGAAAAGAAGCTATCCAACATGCGCGCGTCAGGGAGAGACGAGAATGTAATCCTCACACCGGCCAGACCGATGACGCTCGAAAGCGCGATACATTTTATCGGCGAAGACGAACTGGTCGAGGTCACCCCTCTATCCATACGGCTGCGAAAAGCCGTGCTCACCGCCCAGCAGAGGCATACGATGAGGGCATCGAAGAAAAAGGAGAACGGCAGATAGAGGAGTTAACGCTGTTTTCTTGGAGGAGCTGGCGGGACGTTATTTTTTACGTTGCATAACCTATTTATCCCTTTCCATTTTCTCAATGGTATCGGTTGTCGCACCGTAGAGGGATTAGGGTTAGGTCTTTAATCTTGCTGATATAGGACATGCACCTTACCGTCTGCCGGCCGGAAAATTAGCAGTGCTATTCTGCTTGGTATAACCAGCCAGCCTCTTTATCGCTCCCATTTTCTCCGTTCTTCCTACTTTTGATTGCTCAATTGCCTTCTGGAGTATTTCAATAGACCCATCGTATATTTCTCTGTCCACCGGATACGGATGGCCGTCTTTGCCGCCGTGGGCGAAGCTATACCGGGCCGGATCACGGAAGCTGGGCTTTACCCCATAGACCAGTTCGGCTATGAGGCTGAGGGCCCGTATGGTCTTTGCGCCGACTCCGGGCATCCCTAAAAGTACGGAAAATTCCTCCGGCTGGCGGTCATGGGTTTTGAGGAGGACCTGGCCCACCCGGTCCGGATTTATATCCCCTCCCTGTATCTCGTGGCGGGAAGGCAGGGAAAGCGTCTGAATCTTCTTTAATTCCCGAACTAAAGTATCGGGCTTTTCTCTGGATAAGGCGGTGACGGTTTCTCTCGCGGTCTGACTTTCCTGGGCTACCATGTTAAGGGCAGATTTTTTCTGATCACAACAGATAGCGGCGTGAGGTTCACAGACAAATTCCTTTACGCCTTCGCCGAGCCAGTGATATCTACGGGCATAATGGGTGTTTTCGTTCATACCCTGCTGTACAACCGCCCAGGAACCACTCTTCGTAAATATAAAACAGTGATGATAGAGTTGATAACCATCCTGGAGGGCGTTGTTATCCACCTTGGCCGACATGCGGCTGGCGTATATGAGCGGCGAGGGTTCGACTTTAAAGGTATCCCCGGTCTTGAAGATTTCATCCGGGGTCTTTCGGGAGGCAGCCCCCTTGCCGCCTGCAACTATCAGTCCCAGATCAGAAGAGATGTCCTTGATCCCTTCTTTCAGAGCCCCGCAGGCCGTAGTAGTCAGGCCGGAGCTATGCCAGTCGAAACCCAGGACGCAGCCGAATGCCTGAAACCAGAAGGGATCCGAGAGCCTTTTTAACATCTCCTCCGGCCCGAATTCACTTACAATGACGATGGTGATCTCACGGGCCAGTTTGACCATCCGGGAAAAGAGCCAACGGGGGGCCTTTCCGTAATGTAGAGGTAAATTGGCTACTCCAGTGCGCATAATTCCTGTGCTAACGATTGACGGCTTCGTAAAAAGTCCATTTGCTGCGTTGCGCTGCATCCTTCGTCACTGCGGCGTAGCTCTA
>JASEGX010000201.1 GCA_030017815.1 Thermodesulfobacteriota bacterium
TGTCGGGACGTGGCTCAGCCTGGTAGAGCACAGCGTTCGGGACGCTGGGGTCGGAGGTTCAAATCCTCTCGTCCCGACCATAAAAACAAGAAAAAGGGGAGTTGGGCTTAGATCCTGGCTCCTTTTTTTATATAAGTATTCATCTATTCTAGTTAAGAGAAATCAAAATAAAGCCGAAGCCCTTTTTATAAGGAAAGGCAAAAAAGGAGGTTGCGTAAAAAGTCAAATTTACCGTTCGACAGGCTCACGGCCCTGAGCAAAGTCGAAGGGCCGCAGAGGTCGCCGAGAACGCCGAGATAACATATTGAATAGTCATTCGACCCGGCTCATGACCGTGAGCCAGCCGAACGGCTTAAAGTTTTTCTCTGCGGACTCTGTGTGCTCAGCGGTGAAAAGGTTTTTTTACGAAGCCGTTAGTCGTGGCGTTTTGAAAACGCTTGCAAAATATGAAAAGATACTTAGCTAAGATAGCTTATTTTCTCTTTATACTCTTGTTGTTATGTCCAGGCTTAGCCCTGGCCTGGGGGCCGGCCATGCATCTTTACCTTGGAGACGCGCTATTAGCCGGTGCGGCCGTTCTTCTGCCATCCGTGGGCTCTTTGCTGAAGAGGTTTTCCCAGCATTTTCTCTATGGATCATTAAGCGCTGATTTTTTTGTAGGAAAAGGCTATAGAGCCAATGGCGGAAAGTACCACAACTGGGAAACCGGTATGCTCATCCGGCATGGGGCAGAGACAGATGAGGAGCGGGCCTTTGCGGCCGGATTTCTTGCCCACTTAGCTGCCGACACCGTGGCGCACGGGTATTTCATTCCCCATTTCGCAGGATGCACTCCCTTGCCGACCAGAGTAACCCACCTTTACTGGGAATGGTTGGCTGACTGCTCTATTAATCGCCGGAAATATAATTTATTTATTAAATCTGCGTGCCAATACCGGAGAAAAGGGCGACCTGCCTTTACCATGATGGATGATTATCTTTGCAGTGTCCTGGACCTGGACAAGGGCCTATATCTTTCCCGAAAATCTTTATACCTTTATCCGGTCCGAATCATGACCAAGTCATCCCCTTTAAACACCCTATCAGGAAGACATAAGGCGCTGCTTGATGATACATTCCCCTCCTATGCGCTGAGTTCGTTAAAGGTCATGGCCGATGTACTCACTTACCATGAGGATTCCCCGGTTCTCTCCATGTCCCCGAATTGTAAGTATTCAACAGGAACTTATCTGTCTAAAGGCCGTAAGAATAGTGTTCAATTTAGCTGATTATGATTATGAGCTTCCTGAATCCCTCATTGCCCAGCATCCAGCGCCACAAAGAGATGCCTCACGGCTCCTAGTCCTTGATCGCCGGAATAACCGGATAGAGCATCGCCTTTTTCGGGATATTGTATATTACCTTAAGGAGGGAGACCTCCTGGTAATCAATGATACCAAGGTCTTTCCGGCCCGCTTGCAGGGAAGAACTACAAACAATAAGACAGTCGAGATACTCCTTCTAAGCCCTCCACAACCGGAAAATGGATGCCCCGGCCAGGCCAGGGTAATGTGTTTGGCCAAGAAGAGCAAGACGCTCAGGGCCGGCCATGAGATCCATTTTGGTGGATCTTTACATGGTGTGGTGCTGGAACCGGCCGGGACCGGTCAGATCAGGATGTCCCTTTTCTGGGAAGGGAATATCGGGGATATCCTGGCAGAACTCGGCCGAACGCCTCTCCCACCGTATATTAAGAGGGATGGCCATCCCTCCTCAAAGGACGTCCGGCGTTACCAGACCATATTCGCCCAGAAGACCGGAGCTGTGGCTGCCCCTACGGCCGGCCTTCATTTTACGGAGAAGTTACTGGGGGAAATAAAGGAAAGGGGTGTCAACATAACTGCTATAACCCTGCACGTCGGCTATGGCACCTTTGCGCCGGTGCGGGTAAGCAATATCCGCCAGCATAAGATGCATGCTGAATATTATGAGATCAGTGATGAATCAGCCCGCATTATTCATGAGACCAGGGCCGGAGGGAATTCTGTGGTGGCCGTCGGTACGACCACTACCAGGGCGCTGGAATCGGCCTCGGATGAGAACGGCCGGATACAAAACCCTAAGGGTCTAACCGATATTTTTATCTATCCCGGATACAAATTTAAGGCCATAGACCATCTCCTCACCAATTTCCATCTACCCCGCTCCACCCTGCTCATGCTTGTGTCCGCCCTGGCCGGCCGTGAAAAAATATTGCGTGCTTACCAGGAAGCTGTTAAAAAGCAATATCGTTTCTTTAGTTATGGCGATGCCATGTTGATATCTTAGTGATGAGTGATGAGTAAAATCTTTGCTTCGAACAGAACGATTTGTTTTTTACTATGACCGCAACCACCTGTTTTACCCTTAAATACAAAGATAAGGCGTCTTCTGCCCGGCAGGGAGAAGTAGCCACCCCTCACGGTACCTTTCAGACGCCGGCATTCATGCCTGTGGGCACACAGGCCACGGTAAAGGCGTTAACCCCCGAAGAGTTACAATCCATCGGCTCAGAGATCGTTTTAGCCAATACGTATCATCTTTACCTGCGTCCAGGTCATGAGACTATCGAAAAACTGGGTGGACTGCATAAATTCATGAACTGGGAAGGACCTATACTCACAGATAGCGGTGGATTCCAGATATACAGTCTGAGTAAACTTTGCAAGACTTCTGAAGAAGGGGTGAATTTCAGATCACACCTTAGCGGTTCCCCTATTTTTCTTTCGCCGGAAGAGGCTATATCCATACAGAGGGCGCTGGGAACGGATATAATAATGTGCCTGGACACCTGTATTCCGTATCCCTGCCCTTACCAGGAGACCCGGGAGGCCACCAGGCTTACCTCACGCTGGGCCGGACGCTGCAAGGAGGCCAAAGAGACAAACCACCAGCTCCTCTTCGGGATTATACAGGGGGGCATGTACAGCGACCTGCGCATGATGAGCGCGGAAGAAATCCTGGAGATTGGTTTTGACGGCTATGCCCTGGGAGGATTGAGCGTAGGTGAACCCAAGGATTTGATGCTCCAGATGGCAGAAAAAACCATACCGCTTATCCCGGAAAATTATCCCCGTTACATCATGGGCGTGGGGACACCGGAAGATATCATAGAATGTGTGTGGCGTGGAGTGGACATGTTCGATTGTGTCTTACCGACACGCAATGCGCGAAACGGCATGTTGTTTACCTCGTCCGGGCCCGTCGTCATAAAGAATAGCCGGTATAAGGATGACGCGGCCCCCCTTGATGAAAATTGCGGTTGTTATACCTGCCGCCACTACTCACGTGCCTACTTGCGGCATTTATATGTGTCCCGGGAGCTGCTTTCTTACCGTTTGAATACTATACATAATCTCCATTATTTTTTAAAACTTATGACCGAGATACGTGAGGCCATACGGAAAGGTGCCTTCGCTGAATATCGCCGGAAATTCTATAAACAAAAGGAGGAAAATGAATGATTGACACAGCGTATGCCATGGGAGCTGCACCGGGAGGAGCCGGTGCTCAAGGGGGAGGATTTGCCGCCTTTATCCCCCTTATTATCATCTTTGTTATCTTTTACTTTCTACTCATCAGGCCACAACAAAAAAAGGCCAAAGAACATAGAAAGTTTTTAGATAATCTTAAAATGGGTGACAACGTCCTGACCGTAGGCGGCCTGCATGGGACCGTAACCGGATTGACGGACCAGGTGATAACCCTGGAGATTGCAGATAAAGTAAAGGTTAAGGTCGCCCGGTCTTATATCGCCGGGGCCTCTCCCACCCAGAGAGAAGGCGCTGAAAAGGAGTCTAAATAGTGTTCATCCGGAAATTACTGTTTCCGGCTTCACGCTTTCAGCGATCAGCGATTAGCTGTCAGCATATTTGTTATCCGTTAACCGTTGTCCGACATTTTCTTTCGGTAAACGGTCAACAGTG
>JASEGX010000202.1 GCA_030017815.1 Thermodesulfobacteriota bacterium
GCATGCATTAATATTCGATGCCTTGTAATCGGCATGCTCAGGCAATCATATATATAGAGAGATAATCATGCCTACCATGATTTCACATACGGTTGTTGCGGTTGCGGCTGGAAAGGCATTCGCACCAACAGATGTTCCCGATCATTTCTGGTTACTTTCAATAGCCTGTTCGCTTATCCCTGATGCCGACGTTATCGGATTTCCCTTTGGTGTCCCCTACGATCATGTTTTCGGACACAGAGGTTTTTTCCATTCACCGTTTTTTAGTCTATTATTGAGCATCTTCATTGTTAGTGTCTTCTTCCCTGGCGTAGGGATATTTTCTAAACAATGGTTCTTCTATTTTGTTTTCTTTTTCCTGTTATCAGCCAGTCACGGCGTCCTTGATGCCTTCACCAATGGTGGTCTGGGGGTTGCCCTATTGTCGCCTTTCGATAGTACGAGATATTTTTTCCCATGGACACCAATAATGGTCTCCCCAATTGGTATAAAAGCCTTCTTCAGCAAATGGGGCCTGGCAGTCATTAGAAGTGAGCTGTTATGGATTTGGTTGCCGTCATTGTTAACCGTTATTATCTCAAAGCTGATTCGTGCCGGGGCCGCAAGGTATTAGACAATTGAAATAACCAAAAAATTAGGATATAGAAAGCATACCCATAACGCATCTCGAGAACTGGAACTAACCTCAAGATGTTATGTTTTTTCACATCTGTCCAAAATAAGATTTTTAAAAGGCTGGATTTGGACAGCATTTTAAAAATCTCCCCTGGCCCCTCTTTTCCAAAGAGGGGGATTAACGGTATTTTCCCCCTTTGAAAAGGGGGATCAAGGGAGATTTGAAGGCCACAGCACATGAATCAGCAATTTGGACAGCAATGATGTTTTTTATAGAAGGGACCTGTAAACATGACCACTATTGATGCCAGGCCTACACCCAACTTTATCCGTAATATCATCGAAGAAGACCTGAAAACCGGTAAATACGGCAAGCGCGTGCACACCCGGTTCCCACCGGAGCCGAACGGCTACCTGCACATCGGGCACGCCAAGTCTATCTGCCTCAATTTCGGTCTGGCCGCCGAATACAAGGGTCTTTGCAATCTGCGCTTCGATGACACCAATCCCACCAAGGAGGAAGTTGAATACGTAGAATCGATCAAGGAAGACGTCCGGTGGCTGGGGTTTGATTGGGCTGACCGGCTGTTCTACGCCTCAGACTACTTTGAACAACTCTACCGGTACGCCGTGCAGTTAATCAAGTCTGGTAAGGCGTATGTTTGCGACCTGAGTCCGGAGGAGATCCGGGAGTACCGTGGTACTTTGACTGCGCCCGGCAAGGAAAGCCCGTACCGGATGCGTTCGGTTGAAGAGAACCTGGACTTATTTGAACGCATGCGGGCTGGTGAATTCGAGGACGGTTCCCGGGTCCTTCGGGCCAAAATCGATATGGCCTCCGGCAACTTAAATATGCGGGACCCGGTCATGTACCGCATTCTCCGGGCCACACACCACCGGACCGGCGATAAGTGGCGCATTTATCCGATGTACGACTTTGCCCACTGTTTTTCGGATTCCATCGAGGGGATCACCCATTCCATCTGTACACTGGAATTTGAAGACCATCGGCCGCTCTACGACTGGTTCCTCGATCAATTAGACGTCCATCACCCGCAGCAGATCGAGTTTGCCCGCCTTAATCTCAGCTACACCGTGCTTAGTAAGCGAAAGCTCGTGCAATTGGTGGAAGGGGGCTATGTCACCGGCTGGGACGATCCTCGGATGCCTACACTGGCGGGTTTACGGAGACGCGGCTACACGCCCGAGTCAATCCAAGACTTTTGTGAGCGCATCGGGGTAGCCAAGAGGGAGAGTATGGTCGATATGGCCCTCCTCGAACACTGCCTCCGTGAAGATTTAAACAAACGCGCCCCGCGGGTCATGGGGGTGTTGCGGCCACTCCGGGTAGTCATTGACAACTACCCGGAAGGCCAGGTGGAAGAACTGGAGGCCGTGAACAACCCGGAGGATCCCGGCATGGGGTCACGCAGGGTTCCTTTTTCACGTGTGCTTTACATTGAACAAGAGGACTTTCGTGAAGACCCACCCAAAAAATTCTATCGTCTGGCCCCGGGTCGGGAGGTACGGCTGCGTTATGCGTACTTTATCACTTGTGTGGGGGTGGTTAAGGACGAACAGACCGGCGAAGTCGTCGAACTGCGCTGCACCTATGACCCGGAGACCCGCGGCGGGGACTCTCCGGACGGACGCAAGGTCAAGGCCACGCTGCACTGGGTCTCTGCTGCCCACGCGCTGGAGGCCGAAGTCCGCCTGTACGATCATCTTTTTCTAAAGCCGGAGCCAGGCGAGGATGGTCAGGATTTCAGGACTTATTTGAATCCGAAATCATTAGAGATATTGACCTCGTGCCGGGTTGAACCGGGTCTGGCCGGTGCAACTCCCGGAAGCCGGTACCAGTTCGAGCGGCAGGGCTATTTCTGTGTGGATCCCGACTCTTCCAATGAAAAACCTGTATTCAATCGAACCGTGCCCTTACGTGACTCCTGGGCCAAGGTAGAAAAGGCGCAGAAGTAGCGAACAAGAATCCGTTCCGGCGCTGTGCATTACGCGTCTAACAATCGCCGCTGCAACAGCGTTTGCATGTCACGGCGGCCATCGACAATCAGCAGAACATAGACGTTCTTGTCCATGACTCGGTAAATGATGCGGTAGGATTCGAAAAAAACCTCGCGGTATTCCCGAATCCCCAGCGCCAGCAGTTCTTTCGGATAGGCACCCCGCTCGGGGGATTCGGACAGCCTGGAGAAGACCTTCTCGATCTGCTTCAAAACGTAGTCCGCTTTTTGAGGCGCATCGTGCAGGGCGATACAGTCATAAAGCTCGTCGAGATCACGTGCTGCGTCATTGGTCAGCAAAACCGCGAACGGCATTAGCGAGCCTCCCGTCGCTCGCGCAGGCGTTTGATCACATCCTCAGCGGGCTGGACCTTGCCTTCCTCGATCTGACGGATCCCGAGCGCCAGTATTTTTAGGAGAGCCATGGTTTCCTGGGTTTGCTCGTAACTTTCAATGTCCTGTATGACCACCTTGGCTTCGCCGTTCTGGGTGATGACCAGCGGCTCCCGCTGCTCACCCAGCTTCCTTACGATTTCGGCGGCATGGGCCTTCAGGTAACTGATGGGCTTAATCCGGCTGGACAGTTTCATGGCTTGCCTCCCTTTCTTGCGTATAGTATTGTCAAAAACTCAACCACAGAGGACACAGAGAAAATAAAAATATCAATAAGTTAGAACAGATTTTGGCTCCTCCCCTCTGTGATCTCCGAATATTCTCGTTGGTGGTACCAAAATACCTCCGGAACCGCCCTGGAGAACACAGAGGTTCGATGAGCACGCAGAGAACTGGTTTTTCTTTAAGTGCTCTTTCGTTTTCTTCTTATTTCTTGAAAATTCTCTCTTTACTCAGTGTGCTCTGTGGTTTGTTTTTCATAGAACTTTTGACGTTACCTTGTATATGACTAAATATAGTCCATAAACAGGTCGCATGTCAAGATTGATGACGGCCTGCTCAACGCTTTTCCAAGGACACCCGAGCGTCCTTTTTCATTTGCGTGGGAGGTGGGACATACATGGGCTGACGATAGAAAGAATTTAGGTTACCCCCATCAATGGCATCGGGGTAACACCATCAAGGGATTTAAAAATCCCTGGGGCCGCACACGTAAAGAATTGGTAACGTTCAAAAGTGTTTACATGGTCTAAAAATTGATTAAATCACGATCTCTTTCTAAGGTTAGAGTTCCCCAACAAAAACCAAGAGAAAGAGACCG
>JASEGX010000203.1 GCA_030017815.1 Thermodesulfobacteriota bacterium
ATTCGATATGCTACATACGTTTATTTAGCAGTTCTTATTTTAGCGCTTATGGGGCAAAGCCCACCCTACATTGCTGTCATTCCGTGCCTGACACGGAATCCAGGTCTTTTCTCTGGATTCCTGCTTCCGCAGGAATGACATAATGTATTTTGAACTTTGAACCTCATCATTTTTACGTACCTTTCATCTTCTGATATATATTAGCCCGCTTGTCAAAGACCCGGAGACAGTCGGACAGTTGCGGTGGCAAGGCCTCTGATTCTCCCAGGACAAGATAACCCCCTGGATTCAGGACGCGTAAGAGTTTGGATAGAACCCTTTCCTGCAGGGCAGGGGCAAAATAAATAAGCAGGTTGCGGCAGGATATAAGGTCATAGTTGGTGATGACCCCGGAAGGCGGCGACATTATAGTAGGAGAGGTAAGGTCATGAACCGCAAAGGTTACCATTTTTCGCACCACGGGCATGATATTATAATACCCGTTTTTGTAATCAAAATATCTGTCTAAAAGCCTTTTTTTGACCTCACCCACGGTATCAGGACCGTATTGGCCGGCGCGGGCCAGCATTAACGCCTCTTCATCTATATCCGTGCCGATGATGGTGATTTCGTAATCCTTAAGCGGGATCTTTTTGCGCTCCATGTGGTCCAGAATAGATATGGCCAGGGAGTACGTCTCTTCGCCATAGGCGCACCCGGCGCTCCATAAGCGCAGATGTTTATCCGCTCCAGGCGGCCTTAATAATTCGGGCCAGATGGCCTGGTCCATGAATTCAAAGACGTAAGGATTGCGGAAAAGGCGACTGACCTTGATAGTCAGCTCGCTTATAAGATACCAGTATTCTTCCGGATCCCGGTCCAGTATTTCACGGTAGGCAGGGAGATCTGCGACGTTTAATAAGGCCATCCGCTTAGCGATGCGGCGCTCGATGGTCTGGCGGCGATATTCCCGAAAGTCATATCCGGTCTTCTGCCAGACGTTGGTAAGGAGTTCCTGTAAATGGTCTTTGTTCACGATGGTCTCTGTTTCTTCTGTCCTTTTCAGTTCCGTTTCGCCGTCATTCCTGCGAAAGCAGGAATCCAGCAAAAAGTCCCGTAGGGTGGGTTTTACCCACCATCATTCTCTTGGTGGGCAAAGCCCACCCTACATTGCTTTATTCATGGCTGATGGTTCGTAGCTCATAGCTGATAGCTGATGGCTGAAAGCTGATAGCTGTATAATTCAAAACATATCCTCCACCTTTTTTATTATTTCGGGCAGGGCGCTGATAGTATCTTCTACCTCCTTGACCTGGAGATGGATAAAGGACATGGCCCCGGGGGCAATCTGATTGGCCAGTCCCGTACCGCAGCCGAGGCCCAGCATGTTACAAATGGCATCGGCAACGTGCACCAACGAAACCATCATGGGGTCCACGGTGGCCTCAGACGGCTGATGATGGCATAAAATGACATCCTTCAAGAGCGGCGGCAAGCGCCAGGCCTCTGCTACCCAGGCGCCCACCCGGGCGTGGTTGTAACCAAATACTTCTTCCTCGGCCCGGGCAGCGTCTTTCCCTTCCTCGATAATTTTGCGCATGATCCGCTCAAACTGCTCAAGGGCGCACTCTCCGAGAATGACCTTCCCTACATCATGCAGTAACCCGGCAACAAAGGCCTCTTCCGGGTTGACATACCCTTTCAGGCGTGCCAGCATTTCCATGGTCAGGGCACAGCCGAGGGCATGACGGAAGAGGTCGCCCTTTTTCAAAAAGTAGATATTGGCATTCTGACTATAGACCGGCTTTATCAGGGCCGTGAGGATGATCTTTTTCAGGTTATTCATGCCGAGAAGGATCAAGGCATGGGAAAGGGTGGTTACCTGATGGGGCAGGCCAAAATAGGCCGAGTTGCACAGTTTCAGGATATTTGCCGTCAGGGACTGGTCTTTATAAATTTCCTCTTTTAGCTCCGCAAAGGCCACCGTTTCGTCTTCTATCCGGCCAAAAAGTCTGGTTGCCATGTGGGAAAAGGATGGAAGGCCCTTAATGGATTTTATTAGGTCCCTTTTATCGGGCCTGGAAGGGGCGGTAGCTTCTTTTTTTACGTGCCGGCGCATGTTGGCGCTGGAGGCAAATTCAGCCACACCTCTATCCATCCGCAGGCAGAGACGACGGCCAAGGTTTCCGCCCACTTCTTGCCCTAAAATCGGTATCCCCTGGGCCTCCATGATCTGGCAGGCAGCGCGCACATTCCTTGGCCCGATATCCAGATTGGCAATGTTTGGCCTGTTAGGCAGCATCTCCGCCCCGCCGGCTATCCAGCCCTTGAAACGGTCTTTCTTTCCACTTGCAGCCTCCATTTCCTGGATGAGGAGTGGTATGCCGCTACGGGCATACTTGGCCGGGGCGGCCCTGGCCTGTTCATCGCCGGCTTCGGGGAGGAGGATGTGGAGCAATCCACCCACACCGGCCCTATCGTCATAAAGGGCTACACCCACGCACGAACCGAGATAGGTCTCAAGTGTGGCCGAGAGATCAGAAGTAACCAGATATTCACCAGGCGAGACTGTCAAAGTATGAGGCATCAGCGCTAACTTAGTCATAGTGTCATTCCGGCGGAAGCCGGAATCCAGTCAAACAATGGTATTGAATAAATCCTGCCAATTCGGATTACTGCTTTCAATCAATTTCAGTTTCCATTTTCGTTTCCATTCTTTCAATCGCTTCTCTCGCTCAATAGCGGATTCCATACTCTCGTGTACTTCATACCAAACCAGTTGATGAACACTGTAGCGTTTGGTAAAACCTTCCACCATGTTATTTTTGTGCTCCCATATCCTCTTGACGAGGTCTGAAGTCACTCCGATATAGAGGGTACCATTTCGTTTGCTTGCCAAGATATAAACGGCCGGCTGTTTGTTCACTGATGCTCCCTGGATTCCGGCTTTCGCCGGAATGACGAGCGGGGGCCGGAATGACGAACGGGGCCGGCCTTACGCCGACCGTAGACCGGAAAACTCGATAATCTTTTCAATCAGAGCCGTCCAGTCCAGCGGCTTGGCAAAGAAGGCATCTGCCCCGCATTCCAGCGCCCTTTTCCTGTGTTCTTCCCCAGCATGGGCCGTGGTAACAATTACCTTGATATGTTTGGTGTATTCATTCGATTTAATCCTGGTACAGACCTCGAACCCATCCATCTTAGGCATCATGAGATCCAGGACTACAACTTCCGGGTTGACCTCGCCAATTTTATAAATGGCCTCAAATCCGTCGCCGGCGGTATGAACCTGGTATCTATCCTTGGCCACCAGGAAGGCCGCCTCGAAGAGCTTGAGGTCATAAGGATTGTCATCAACCACCAGGATGTGCTTTTTGCCAGGATTAACGACCTCCAGCGGAGCTGCATCTTTGCTGGCCAGGAAATTGTGCAACTCCCCCCTTCTTATCTTACGATGGCCGCCCGGGGTTATGAAGGCACTAAGGAGGCCTTCATCTATCCATCGGGTGATGGTGGTCCGGGCCACACCGCAAACCTTGCCTGCTTCTGAGGTTGTAAGATACTCTGATTCTTTCATTTTTGTTTTTGTAATCCTTTTCGGCGTTTTTAGCAATATCTTAATCGAGCGCTTTTTTTCGCCAATATCTATCACATCAGTCTGTAAATCTCAATAAAAAGCGTTGAGATTTCCCTCAGATATCAAAACCTATGAGGATTGCCCCCTATTCGTCCCTCCTTTAAACTTGACGGCTTCGTAAAAAGTCCCCAAAACTCCCTCTCCCGTGACGGGAGAGGGTTGGGTGAGGGTGAAAACGGGGTATTTTATGTACTTACGTTCCCCCTCCCCTTCATCCCCTCCCGCCAGG
>JASEGX010000204.1 GCA_030017815.1 Thermodesulfobacteriota bacterium
CTCATCACAGGGCTATTCCTTCTCGTCATATTTGGCCTGGGTTATATAGCATCCAAACCTCAGAGGGCGAATGCACTCAAAGGTCATCGTTGAACTTACGCCGGTTACAGGACCTTAGCCTCAAGTGGAAGCTCGTTATCCCCTTCCTTTTCCTCGCCGCCATGGGAGCCACGTCCCTGTTTGTGGTTTCCTATCGGTTCCAAGACAGCCTGATTCACGTCAACGAAGCAAAGCGACTGAGAAATCAGTACCAGTTTTTCTTGAATGACATTGAGTTCAAGAAGAACATGGCCATGAGCCTTGCTTATCTGGTCGCAAAAAACCCTGATGTGGCCGAGGCCTTTGCCCGAAGGGACCGCAAGCGACTGACAGAGCTTCTATACCCTGCGTATCAAACCTTGCATAAGGACTTCGGGGTCAAGCAGTTTCACTTTCATGTACCACCCGCCACCTCTTTTTTGCGTCTCCACGCCCTCCATCAATATGGGGAGAAGATGGAGGCCTACAGACATACCATTAATAAGGCGAGGGAAACCGGCACCGGTGTCGGCGGCATAGAGTCGGGAGTCTTCGGCTTGGGCATACGGAGCGTGGTTCCCGTATTTCATGCGGGGAAACAGGTTGGGACCGTGGAGATCGGACTCTCTTTGGAAGAGTCGCTCCTGGAGGAATTCAAGAGAAACTACGGCACAGATCTGGTCCTCTATGTCGATGAAAAACCGGGTGTGAACAGGCCAAGGGTTTTTGCCTCGACCCTGGACAAAGGTCTTCTTTCACCTGAACTCTTCAGTCGCTGTTTTGCTTCGGGAGAGGTGCTATTTCACACCGGAAAACTGGGCGGCCGGGATGTGGCCGTCATCGCCGGGCCTGTTCGTGACTTTTCATCTAAGATCATAGCGGTGGTGGAGATCAGCTTTGACCGAAGCCCGACGTTGGCTCTTCTCAAACGGTACGGGACCATCGCCGCTGTCATCGGCCTCATAGGCCTTGTCGTATCCATATCCTTTGTGTGGCTTATATCCGTGGTTTTTACAAAGCGCATCGGAGAGGTTGTGGCGGGTGCGGAGCAGATCGCCGCCGGCCATCGCGATACCAGGATCCTGGTGGAGAGCGGTGATGAGCTGGGGGTCATGGCCCGTGCCATTAATCAGATGTTAACTTCATTAGAAGCGTCACGGAGAAAGCTCAGGGATTATGCGGAAAATTTAGAGTTAATGGTGGAAGAGCGGACCAGGAGCCTTAAGGAATCTGAACAGACCTACCGAACCCTGGTTGAAAATGTACCCCTGATTGTTTATATGGTTATGCCCGATGGGACAACTGTCTTTTTGAACAGGTCTGCTGCACAGATGATTGGCGTGTCACCTCAGCAGTTGAATGGACCTTACGAAGTATGGGCCGAGCACATTCACCCGGACGACAGGGCCCGCGTCGTTGCCCAGCGTGATGAATGTTTGGGGGAGGGGAAGGACCTCCATGCTGAATACCGGATGGTTCACAAAAACGGCCATATCGTCTATGGCATTGACCATGCGGTTCCCGTATTCGATGATGACCATGAGCTTATAAGGATGGACGGTATTATTATAGACGTTACCGCACACAAAGAACTCGAGGAAAAGACCCTTCAAGCCGAAGAACTTGAAACCCTGAGCCAGGTGTCAGCCCGTCTGGCCCATGAGGTCCGTAACCCCCTTACCTCCATAGGCGGATTAACAAGGCGTTTGCTCAAATCCTTTGAAACGTCGGATCCCAGAACGAAAAAAGGCGAGTTGATCGTAGAGCAAGTGGAAAAACTCGAAAAAATACTGAAGATGATGCTGGCCTATATTGAATCTCAACCGATCCGGTTGCGGCCTTGGGACCTTAACAGGGTGGTCACCAAGGCTGTTGAGAGGATAAAGACTCAATTTCAGAATAGAGACTTTTCTGTCAAATCATACCTGGATGAGAGCCTCCATAAGATGAAACTGGACCGTGACCTGTTTGAAAAAATCCTGGTCAGTATTATGGAAAACGCCTTTTATCGAATGGGTCAAAAGGGCGAGATTAAAGTGGCCACAAGGGGAAACGGTGGATATGCGACGGTGACTTTGGCTTACAGAGTGCCCTTTATTTCTGATGATGACATCGAACACTTTTTCTATCCCTTCGCGGTAGCCTATCCCTTTGCGGGAGGCGGCCCAGATAGGGATATTCTGGATGTGCCTATTTGCAAGGTCGTCATTCACAAACATGGCGGGGTTATAAATGTAAGTAAAGAAGACGACAATCTGGTGAAGATTAATATATCCCTTCCTCTTGAGTAGTCCTATTTACCCGGTTGTTTCCGTAAACGCTGTCTTTTCATCACAAAAAACAGCCCACGAAAAAATTCCTTGCCCCTCTTTTAAAAAAAGTGTATGTGGCACAGGTTGCCGCCTTTGCAAAAAGTACCCTTTCAAAGCAGGCCCCAAATACAGGGTTGCACGCCAGGGGGAAAAGCAGTTATAACCGTTTAGCTCTTCGCCCGTTGTTTGTGCCACTGCCTTAGGTTCGAGATTTCCAGAACAGGAGAATAACTATGGGTATTCTTTCCAATACGGTGAGCCTTTGTCAGTATCAGGTCTCAGGTGAGTTCCCTGGCAAAGACCTTTACGAATGGGCCGCCGACCGCCTGGCCCAAAATGCTTTTCGGGCCATCGACCAGACAGCCGAAGAGCTTTCCTTCGGCTGGGTTCACTTCGATGACCCCTCAGACAGCAGTTTTGCCACCCCGCGTGCATTTTGGCGTGATCATTATCTGGCCTTTACGCTTCGCCGGGACCAACGCCGCGTGCCGGCCGTTTTGCTGAAGGCCTATCAGGAAAAGGCAGAGAAAGATTATCTCGCCTCCAATCCTGGTCTGAAGTGGCTTCCGAAGGACAAGCGGCATGACCTGCGCAATGCGGTGCGTAGTGTTTTGCTGAGCAAGACTCTGCCGCTACCCGCCATGTATGACGCGGTCTGGGATACCCGGACCGGAGTGGTGACGTTCAGCAGCCTGACTCCTAAAATCCAGGAGCTGTTCGAGCACCTTTTTGAGAGGACCTTCCAGATGAGTCTGGTAGTAATTCACCCGTTTGCACGTGCGGAAAGGGTGTTGGATAAGAGCCTCCGACCAGCCCTGCAAAAGGCCAATTGTGCTCCCACAGACGCAGTAGCGGACCTCATTAAGGGCAACCGGTGGCTGGGCTTGGATTTCTTGCTATGGCTGATTTACCAGACGACGAACGGTTCCTCGGAGTACACGGTAAACCAGTCCGGTCTAGCCCTCCAGGGCGCGCCGTTTGTCGCATACCTCAACGACCGCGTCATCCTCCTTGGAGGAGGCGACAAGGGGGCGCAGAAAATCACTGTGGCCGGGCGCCAGGATCATTTCAGGGAGGCCCTCACCGCCCTGAAAAATGGCAAAGAGATTACAGAAGCGACCCTTTACCTGGAAAAGGAGGAACATGTCTGGAGGATGACACTGAAAGGAGAGACGTTCCACCTTGCCTCGTTCAAGTGTCCTGCGGTAAAACCGGAAAGGGACAGCCTTACCGACGAGTCAAACGAGTGGGAAGCGGTCTTCTATGAACGAATGCACGTTCTGGGAGAGGGTCTGCAACTTTTTGACAGTCTTTACGCCGCCTTTCTCAATGAACGGCTAAGTCAAGACTGGGAGCGGAGAACCAGGGCCATCCGGGAATGGCTAATATAAAAGAGTCAGGACTTCATTATTGACAAAAACCTTTAAACCCAGTTAGGGCTGGTATTATGTTTATAGAAATAAAAACCCCCGGACATCTTCCACGCCCGGGGGTTCGAATCCCAAAAAGGAT
>JASEGX010000205.1 GCA_030017815.1 Thermodesulfobacteriota bacterium
CCACGGCGCTGTCCTGGAAAACATGGACATCGCCGCCCGCTCCCATGGTTATTCCCTGCGCCCTACCCTTTTCCCTGTACGCCAAGGCGCATCTTCAAAAGGAGAACAAAGCCCACTTGTAGCTGCCATCGAGTTTCAAGAGTGCCCCAGGGAAGATGATCCACTGTTACCGTTTATGACCAAACGCGTTACCAACCGGAATCCTTATAAAAAGAGAAGACATATTGATAAAGAAGCTATTGCTGCCCTGACGTCAATCCCCGAAGAAACAGGCCTCGGAGAGTTATATCTAGCAGGGAGGGTAATAGATAATTCCCCTCTCCCCTGGCGGGAGAGGGTCAGGGTGAGGGGGAAATTTTCAGATGACTTGAGGCTCCTGGCTAAGACAGTAGCCATTCACGACCGGATGCTTTTCGAAGACGAAAAACTCCATCATTTCGTCTTCGAACACATCAGATGGTCAGAGAAAGAAAGCTTGCAAACAAAAGACGGCATGCCCATAAAAACCATGGGCCTCAATTCATTACAAATACCGGCCTTCAAACTGCTTAGGAATTGGGGCCTAGTTTCTTTTCTGAATATCTTTGGCCTAAGCCGGATCATACCCTTCCAGAGCTACAAACTCTGCATCGGCTCATCGGCCATGGGACTGATCCAGCTACCCGGAACCACACCAGAGGATTTTGTCCTGGGCGGAAGACTTTTACAAAGGGTCTGGTTAACCGCTACAAAATATGGTTTGGCCTTTCATCCCATGACCGGAGTCACATTTCTCATACAGCGCCTCTATCTCGACAGAGAACCAGGTTTTTCAGAAGCCCATAAGAAGCTCCTCGAAAAGGCATGGGGCTACATACAGCGTGTCTTCCCTGTGGACAGATCAAAAGGGATGATAATGCTCTTCAGGGTGGGGTACGCACCTCCGCCACTTGTGCATGCCCCTCGGAAGGCAGTGGATAATGTCCTTTTGACGTAAGGAGTTTAATATGCTATTTTGCCATTATACTGAGAACCATATAAAGTGGACACCTCAGTTTCCGGATGGACACTAAATAGACTTTACATGGAGGTGAGCTAAATGAGGACTACTGCAAAAAGAGTTAACCCTGAAGATTATATCCTTTCGGTACTTACCCCAGAAGATAGACTTGATGCAGCCTTTAAAATTGCAAAAGAGGCATTTAAGAAGACAAAACCAACCATGAAAGATATCGAGAATGCAGTTGAAATAGTAAGGAGAAAGGCCTACGGAAAGAACAAATAAAGTCGTCGTTGATACCGGCGTGCTTGTCTCTGCCTTTGTATTTGGAGGAATCCCTGAACGGGCTGTAAAGAAGGCATTTAAAGAGGCCGATATATTTGTGTCACCGGTACTTCTGGAAGAATATCGTAATGTCCCTTTAGAACTTGAGGCTGAAGGGAAGATCGACCATATCCAGTTGAAGGCATTAATCTCAAGTATAGCAGCCTTTGTGAGTAAGGCAAAGATTGTCCAGCCTAAAAAGAAAATGCAAATATGTAGAGACGTCGAAGATAATATGTTGCTTGAATGCTGTCACGCAGCAGGCGCGGGTATTCTGATTACAGGTGATAGAGACCTTCTGGAGATAGATAACCTGCTGTTTAATTTTAAAATTTTGACTCCGAGGGAATTTATAGAATGAGGTAAGTTCACACGGACAAATGACTCCTGACGGCTGATAGCTGAAACCAAAAGCAAAGGGCGGGGGATATTCCCCGCCCTTCCTTTTTACTTCTGACTTATTTAGCTGTCAGCATTCAGCCTCGTTGCTTCAAGCTCTCTTGCCTTCAGCTTTGAGCTTTTAGCTCTCACGTGGGCTTTACAAGGAAATAAAATAACAACTGATTGACAAAGCATACACTAGGTATTACTATGCCGATAAGTAATACCAAAAAGAGAGGTAAGGTAATATGACGAGAGCAGCGATAAAGATCACCCAAAAGGGCCAAGTCACTATTCCCAAGAAAATACGGGAGGTACTTAAAACCAATACCGTGTATTTTGAGATGAGGGACGATACCGTTATAATAAAGCCGGTGCAGGACGCTGCCGGGTCTCTGAGCGAATATGCGAAAAATGTTAAGCCCGGTACACTGATAAAGAATATAAAAGAAAGAGCGTGGGAGGAGGCCGTCCGTGAAAAAACCTTCAAAAAATCTTCCTGACACAAATGTCATAGTCCGCTACCTCGTAAAGGACGATCCTGCCCTGTACAAAAAGGCAAAAGAATTCTTTGATAAAGTGAAAAGCGGTGGTCAGCGGGCCGTTATCCTTGAAAGCGTCATCGCCGAGTGTATATATGTCCTGACCAAGATTTACAAGGTTCCGAGGGAAAAGGCCGCAGGGAGCCTGCTGGATATCCTGCACTATAAGGGAATTGTCAACAACGACCGGGAGGAATTAATCGCCTCGTTGAATTTCTTTGCAGGCAGCAACGTGGACATCGTCGATTGTATCTTGTTGGCAAAGTCAGAAAGTAGTAACAGTTGCCTCTTTTCCTTTGACGAAGGATTGAACAGGTTTGCAACCAGTACAGGGCACCACGATTTAAAAAGCTGACGTATTGGGGCGAGACGTCCCCATCGGGATGCTCAAAAAGCAAAGGGCGGGGAACCCCCGCCCTTCCTTTTTACTTCTGACTTATTTAGCTGTCAGCATTCAGCCATCAGCCTTGAGCTTTCTTGCTTTGAGCTTTGAGCTTTCACCTTTCAGCTCTCTTGCTTTCATCATTACTTCTTTTTCCCCAACTTCCTCCGGGCAGCACTCGCCAGACCAATCAGGCCGGTGCCGAAAGGCAGCATGATCCATGCACATCGACCGTTCTACCGTAACACGGCCCTCTAATTTCGTTGAGTTTTTAGGTTTTTTTGAATATAGTAAATGACATGCATCGATTTGGTCTACCTACGGATGTGGAGGGTAGATCGGGTGGAAGGAACTTGGTTATGGCCTATGAACGGCTGGTTTTCCGCAAGCACGCAATCCAGCGGGTGTTCGAACGCCGGATCAACGATGCGGATGTGCGGCACGTGGTAAAAAACGGTGAGGTAATTGAGGATTATCCGGATGATATACCTTACCCAAGCAGGTTGATTTTAGGCTGGTGCGGATCACGGCCCATTCATGTAGTAGTAGCCAATAACCATGATGACCAGGAACCCATTGTGATTACCGCATACGAACCTGGTTCAGACCAATGGGAACCGGGGTTCAAGAGGAGAAGAAAATCATGAAATGTGTGATCTGTAAACAAGGAGAAACGCAGCCAGGCAAGACAACCGTAACCCTCGAACGGGACGGCCTGACGATAGTCATTAAAAATGTGCCGGCGCGGGTTTGCGTCAATTGCGGCGAGGAATATGTCGATGACAAAACGGCATCGCGCCTGCTCAAAACTGCAGAGGAGGCAGCCCGGGCAGGCGTCCAGGTGGATATCCGTGAGTATATCGCAGCATAAAGAACAGCATTAAAGGTAGCCAGTTTGTAACAGGAGTTCACGGGCGTTATTTTCCCTACAAAGCAAAGGGCGGGGAAACCCGCCCTTCCTTTTTTGCTCCTGACTCCTTTAGCTTTGAGCCTTTAGGCTTTCAGCTCTCTTGCTTCCATTACTTCCCACTGAACTATTGCAGCGTTTATCTTTAGCTGTTACTATTCCGATTATAGATTAGTACCGCTTGAAAGCTGAGGGCTGAACGCTGACAGCTGTAGGCTAAATAATGATCCCCAAAGACATCCTCTTCAAAATCGTTGAAGCCGGAACCCGGGCTCCCTCAGGCGACAACTGCCAGCCCTGGCGTTTTACATGGG
>JASEGX010000206.1 GCA_030017815.1 Thermodesulfobacteriota bacterium
CGAAAAGATAATCTTTAGGACAAGCCCATGAACGCCAACACCTTGCTAGTCGCCGGGTTAGCAAAGAGCATGATCAGACAAACGACCAGAGCGTAAATAACCAGAGACTCGATCAGTGCCAAACCGATAATCAAGGTAACTGTGATCTTACCGGAAGCCTCAGGGTTGCGGGCGATCCCTTCAACTGCATTCTTAATGGACATACCCTGGCCCAGTGCGCCACCAAAAGCGGCAACGGCTATACAGCCACCGCAGGCCATAACGGTCATAACAAAGAAATCCAGACCTGCCGCCTTACTATCAGCGGCCTCCTGCCCGAAGGCCAGCGAGGCCATGCCCATTGTAAGGACCACGAATAAAGATACTAATAGTGCCTTTTTCATCTCTAATATCCCCCCTTTCTATGTAAGAGTTTATATACTGCCTTCTTCCAAAAGGTTATCATTTTAATGAGCGTGTTCCATGGCCCCTGTAAAATAGAGTATGGACAAGAGCACAAAAACAAAGGCCTGCACAAAGCAGACAAATACACCCAGGGCCATTATTGGTAACGGCCCCAAAAACGCACCTGCCAACAGGAAGAGTAGCCCGAGCAATACTTCCTTAGCCATGATATTGCCAAAGAGTCGTATGGACAGCGACAGAATGCGTGCAAAGTGTCCTATAAGCTCTATAGGAAGCATAAGGGGCGCCAGCCAGCTAACGGGACCCATGAAGTGTTTGATATATTTTACCCCGTGGAACTTGACCCCTAAAATATGAGTGGTTATAAATACAATAAGGGCCATGGATAGGGTCGTATTTAGATTGGCAGTTGGGGACATAAACCCAGGGAAAAGCCCGATAAGATTAGATATGAAGATGTAAATTCCCAACGTAGCAATCATAGGAAGCATTAACCGTGCCCCTTTTTCACCCATGTTCTCAGCCGCAAAACCTTCTATGCCGGAAACTACAGCCTCCAAAAAATTTTGCCCTTTGCCAGGGATCATCTGGATATTCCCGACTAAAAGCTTAGCAGAAATGATTAAGAAAATCATGACGAACCAGGCATTTGTTACATGTGGTGCAATTATCTTGGGCAATAGGCCAGGCCCACCATGCACTGGCAGATGAAATAAATCCAGTAAAAGATTAATAAAAAGGATTGGATGTTCCATGGGTTAAGTTGCCTCCTTTGTCCTGACGATCTTCCACAATTCTGTGAAAGCAATTACCATAATATTAATAACAATTACCGAAAGTCCAATAATTAGCCCTAAGGGATGTACCATCTTATTCACTATCAGTTCATAAAGGACGATCCCCATAATGCCCAGGCGCAGATAATACTTAGCATAGTAAATGGCCTTATGGCCAAAAACGACTTGTTGATCAAATATCTTCCGGAGCGCCGTCTGAAGCCAGTAGAAATTAAAACTGGCTATTATTCCCCCGGCCAATATACCCAAAGCGAAATTTACTGGGACAAAGATGACCCCGAAGATAGTTAGAATTAGACATAATACCAGGCTGGAAGCCTGTATTTTTTTTATTAATTGTGTTGAACACCAAAAATCTAACATAGGTGTTATAGATCCTTACGCTTGGCCAGCCGCACCAGATTCCGAAACCCGGCTATGACTCCGAAAATAAGAAAAATAATGGTTAGCCAAGGTTTCGTGCGTCCACCAAACACGTACTCATCCAACGCGTAGCCGATAAAGAAACCGACGAATACGGAGGCTGCTATGGCTATGCCAATAGTGCTAACGTCTCCGATCAGCCCAAAAAGCCTTTTTAAGTCTTCCTTCATTGGGACAGCCCGCACAGTTGACTGCCGGTCACTATTTCAAATAGCAAGGCCAAAAACAAGATACTTGGTATCATAGTGACCCTATAAAGTCAACACTTTTTTGAATAGCGATTCAGAAAATCTTAAAACATTCCTCAATGGCACCCAACGTTTGATCGAGATCATTCCTGGTATGGGCAAGCGAAATAAAAACAGCCTCAAACTGTGAGGGGGGCAGATAGACACCCTTTTCCAGCATGTTCCGATAGAACCGGGCAAAGCAATTTGTATCGCTGGTCAGTGCAGAACTAAAGTCAACCACCTCATTTTTTGTAAAAAATATGGTCATGAGGGAGCCGGCACGGTTGACCCGGGCCGGGATGGAATAGCGCTGGATAAGCTCATTGATATTTCCCCCTAAGTATGCGCCTTTTCCCTCCAGATCTTCATAAGTGCCTTTTTGGGAAAGTATTTTTAATGTAGCTATGCCGGCAGTTACGGCCAGAGGGTTGCCGGAGAGGGTTCCGGCCTGATAAACATCTCCCTCCGGGGCAATGCGTAACATGATATCTTTACGACCACCATAAGCCCCCACAGGCAGCCCGCCCCCGATAATCTTGCCCAGACAGGTTAAGTCCGGGAGAATACCATAATAGGACTGTGCGCCCCCCAGGGACATTCGGAATCCACTGATCACCTCATCGAAGATAAGCAGGACGCCGTGCTTTTGTGTGAGTTCCCTTACCGTTCTTAAATATCCCTCGCGGGGTAGGACCACGCCCATGTTACCGGGTACAGGCTCAATAATAAAACAGGCCGCGCGCCAGCCTTCCTTTTCCAAAACTTTGGCCAGGGCATCGGCATCATTATATGGAATGGATATAGTATGGCCGGCGATCTCTTCCGGCACGCCCGGGCTGCCCGGTATGCCCAGGGTGGCGACACCGGAGCCGGCCTTGACGAGAAATGCGTCTCCATGCCCATGATAACAACCATCGCATTTAATGATCTTCTTGCGCCCTGTGTAAGCCCTGGCTAAACGGATGGCGCTCATGGTGGCTTCAGTGCCGGAACTGGTCAGTCGAACCATTTCCAATGAGGGAACGGCCTCTATGAGTAATTCAGCCAGTTCAACTTCGAGGGGAGTTGGGGCGCCAAAGCTGGTCCCATTTTCGAGCGCTTTTCTTAAAGCGGCGGTGACTTCAGGGTGGGCATGGCCGAGGATCATCGGTCCCCAGGAGCCGACACAGTCGATGAAGACATTGCCATCGACGTCGTATATTTTAGAGCCAGAGGCCCTGGCTATAAAAAGGGGATCGCATCCTACGGAACGGCAGGCGCGAACCGGACTGTTTACGCCTCCAGGGATAACATCCTTTGCCTTCGCGAAGTAGGCCTGGGAACGCTCTCTTTTCACACCTGCTCCTCCCTGAAGTACCTGATATTAGATCTTTTTAATTCTTTTTCACTGAAGAGTACCTGATAGTCGGTTATGCCGGTCTTTTCTGCTATTTCCCGGGCCACAGCATGACATTCGGCGTCGGTTCCGCCGTGCACCATGGTATAAATGTTATAGGGCCACCCGGGTATTGTCCGGCGTTGATAGCAGTGGGTCACATTCTTAAAAGACGCCATGATCCGCCCCACCTTTTCTATCTTCTCTTCTACATGCCAGGCAATCATGGCGTTGGCGGCATATCCGGAGATCTGGTGTTGCAGTGTAGCGCCAAAGCGGCGTATGTACCCTTCCTTGCAAAGATTTCTTACACATGCCAAAAAGTCTTCTTCAGGCAGCCCGGCCCTTGCAGCCAGTATCTGAAAGGGTCTCTCTGCCGGAGGAATTCCATCCTGCAAGACCTGGATTACCTTTTTTTCTTTAGAAGTAAGGACTGCTCTTTTGGCGGCTGTGTCCACAGTTAAAGTTTTCCCATGATCATAGCTATGCCTAATAAAATAAACAGGAGGCCCGCACCCATTCGGATGTACTCCGGCGGAACAATGTTCATAACAAACCCGCCGTCCCCGTCTATGCAGATTGTCCGTTTCCCACC
>JASEGX010000207.1 GCA_030017815.1 Thermodesulfobacteriota bacterium
CCTATCTCTGGCGCATTAGGCGGGGCAGGAAAGACTACCTGGCCCCGATTTCTGTGGGAGCATTGCTTCAAGGGGCCGGTCTGCAGGTAGACAAACGGAATCCCAAGAAAAGCCGGGGGCGCATGGAAAAGGCACTCGATCAACTGTGCCAGGATGGGGTGATCAGATCCTGGCGCTATGTACCGCAGGTAAACGAGACAGCAGGTCGCAAGGGATGGTTGAAAACATGGGTTTCCGGAAAGGTTCAAATCGAGCCGCCCCAGGAGATCCTGGAGCAGTACAGCAAGATAAACCATATCCTGCCGGGCAAAAAGGCGTTGCCGGCACCTGGAAAATGAAGGCGGGGAATCATGGGGAAAGAGTCGGCATTATCCGGTGCGAATGTCGGCATTATCTGGTGCGAATGTCGGCATTATCTAGTGCGAACGGTTTTTCTAAGTTGCTTATTTGTGGGCTATTTTAGAGAAAAATTTACCCTAACTATATTAACTATATTAACCGGACGCCGGGCCCTGCCTAACGGCGGGCCGGCGAGTTGGTAAGAAAACAGCATAGCCGAGGTTCCCATGCCCCAAAAATTTTCCTTTGCCGATCAATTCATCGACCCACGCCTGGAATGGTCCTTGCTGGCAGCCATGGTCGCTGATCCTAATGTCTATTGGGAGACCCTCGACTCGCTGCCCCCAGGGGTGCTGATGGTGGGGCAAGCAGCTTACGACATTATTGCCGCTGCGGTTGAGGCAGAAAAACCCATTCCGCCCTTCGATAACCTCAAGGAAGTGTCGCCCGCCCCAGACCCTTCTACTGCGGCAAAGGAATTGGCGAACCTCTACCAAAAACGCCACCTCGCCCAAATGGTTCAGGTTTTGGCGGACAAATTAAGGGGAGAGAGCAAGGCTGAGGAACTTATAGCCCAGACCGAATCAGAATTGACCCAAATCCAGACCGCTATTCGGGAAATGCGGTCCGGCCAGGCGATGTCCGTCGCCGATCTGCTCCCTGAGGTTCTTAAAGAAATGGCGAGCCGGCAGGAGGCGGTCAAGGAAACGGGCACTGCGGCAGTGGGGCTTCCAACCGGCATAAAAACGTTAGATATGATGCTTGGAGGCCTTCAAACCGGGCTACACATCTTATCAGCTGAGCCTGGGGAGGGGAAAACCTCTCTTGCCTTGCAATTCGCAGCGAAGGTGGCGGAACAGGCACCAGCACTCTTCGTTTCTTTTGAAGAACCTTTGAACCGCCTTGTCCTCAAGTCAGTCTGCCAGCCAGCTAATTTAGAGATGAAGCGGTTTTTTGATGGTTATGGTGATCTTGCGCAATTGAATACGGCGATCGCAACATACGGCTCCAGGCTCAGGGCACTCTATCTGATAGAAGGAAGTTCCCGCCTGACGGTCCCCCAGCTCAAGGCTAAGGCACTTCAGATAGCAGCGCGGCATAAAACAAATCAATGCTTTGTCATCATTGATTATTTGCAACAATGGGCCTCCAGCCGCAGAGAATTTTCAGAGTTCCGGCACGTTGTAGGAGCCTTGGTTACGGAACTTCGTGACATCGCCAACAGGTTGAACTCTCCCATTTTGGTGATTTCTTCTCAAAACCGAGGCGGCCAGGGGAGTTCATTTATGACCAGTCTCAAAGAATCTGGGGATCTGGAATACACCGCCGATTCTATTCTTTTCTTGGTGAAGAGCAAAAGGATAGCGAGCCCCCCGGCCAGAGCAGTCGACCTGAATGTGAGCAAAAATCGCTTCGGTGGTACGGGGACAGTCCCCCTGATTTTTCGCCCTAATATCGGGATATTTCGCGAGGAGGCAAAAATTTGAGTAAGTACAGCCAGAATGAGAACCTCACCCTCACGCTGCAGGAGATCGAAGACCACCAAGGCCAGGGTTCCGGCAAGCCCTCCGGAAAATATTTGCGATTTTACTGCCCAATTCATGAGAGCGACAACCAGAGGTCTTTATCCCTGGACCCGGAAACCGGCCGGTTTCAATGTTTTTCCTGCGGTGCTTGGGGGTATCTGGCGGAGAAAAAGCAGGAATGGCGTCAAGCAAACCAGTCAGGTTCATCGTGGAATGCCCCTAGTTCGGCAGGGAGACGTCATAATCAGACACCCTGGAACCAGCCTGCATCTCCACCCTTACCTTCGGGAGTAGTTGACGACCCCCCCGCCAGGCCCGAGCTGGTTACGGCGCTCCAGGCGTTCCAAGAAGCCTTGCCCGGCAGCCCGGGAGAAGAGTATTTGAAACGCCGGGGTATCCCCTTAGAAGTGGCCCAGAAATTCGGTTTGGGGTATGCAGCTCCAGGATTATGGCCCAATCCCAAAAAATACTTCCATCATGGATGCATCGTGTTTTCCCACACCAACCCCGGCGGGGACATGGTGAACCTATATGGCCGGGGCGTTGATTTGGATGGCTCCATCCCTAAGCAGCATCGCCATGCCCACCTAGAAGGGCCCAAAGGCATATTCAATGCGCAGGCCTTGACCAAGGAGATGGTCTTCATCACTGAAGGTCCCTTTGACGGCCTATCTTTGCTGGCAGCCGGTTACGAAGCTTGTGCCATTTTCGGGGTAAACGGCCTGCGGTGGCCATGGGTCAAGGCCCCCTTAATCGTCTTTGGGTTTGACCAGGACCAAGCTGGCCAAGGTTGGAGAGAGCTAGCAGACCAAGCCACGCTGCTGGGGATAGAGGTATATTTTTTGTCTCGGGAGACCTACGCCGGCTATAAGGATTTAAACGAGGCATGGGCTGCTAATAAGCATTTGGCACTGGGGGAATGGACGGACGCACGGCCTGATAATTCTTCTGATTTAAGCTCCGATTCACATGAACTACAGAGCGAGCCTACTACTTCTCACAATGACCATGTAAGAGGGATCAAGTCTTGTGCTGCATGCCCTCAGTATGTGGTCAAAGAAATCGAGCCGGAATTGCCTGCTTTTTGTCTCTACTGGGGTGAGGGGCTCCTGATCGATAATCCTATCTGCCGGCCCCTTAAAGAAGGGCGGGTTCCGAAAGAGCGTGTTTCAACCTTATCAGATTTGGCAGCTGCCTCGCCCTATGGATTGGCAGGCTTAGAATGTTGCCAATCCCTGGAGGGGGACCAGACCGGTCAAGATAGCGGAGGTGCTATTAATCCCCCCCATAGAGAACTGCCTGGGGAAGGCCGGCATTTGGTCAGAATTATAAAGGTCTTGGGCTATCTAAATAATTTTGGGGATTATACCGGCCCCAGAGCCCGCTTGGAGATGGAAATTTTAGAGGGTCTTGACGCTGGCAAGACCATCGTGGACAACGTCAGTCTGCCCCACCCCAAAGAATCAAAGGGCATGCAACAACGCCGGGTACGCATTGCCCATCGTCTGGGCCTTATCGCATGGGGGGCTAAGGGAATCATTCAGTTAGATTGGAAGCTCCTGGCGGGAAAAGTTTGTTTGGTGGATATAGCTTACAAGAACCTCGGTGGACGCAAAGTTGTTACGGTTGATAATTACGAACTTCAAAATAAGGACCGGATCAAGTCCCAGGCAAAAAGACCTGCTGAGGCTTGATTATTGTATAAAATGTCGCTTATTTAAGTTCCTAAAATAGTTGACTCCATCTGATTGAATTGTGAGATTTCGTGCAGCTTTCTAAAACGTGACAATGGTTTTTTTCGGCAAAAAAATCATAAGTCAGAAGCGACTGAAGAGTTAGGTTATTGTGGCATATAATCAATAACTTATAATTTCAAATAATGATATTTAATATAATTTTCATTACAAATACATGATTTAATCATGTTATTTCTCATATTACAATATTGATATTTTCATT
>JASEGX010000208.1 GCA_030017815.1 Thermodesulfobacteriota bacterium
AAATTAGGACATTTCTACTTTGGCTAATTAGGACATTATCATTTTGGTATTACAGTAAAAAATAGGCCATTAAACAAACGCTCCTCCTTCCGGCAACTGTTAGTTACGGATAATAGAGAAAAAAGCGGTAAAAACAAGGAAATATCAAGACAAGTAACTCAAATTACAAAAAACTCAACCGGTTGCTGTACAGAAAGATAAACATATCCATAGGATTTTCAACCCGGCCATTGCAATATTTCTTTAGACAACCCTATCCTTAGGGCAAAATCTTCAAAACTTTTTCGGAGGTCAGGCTCGGGTCTTGCGCATTCAGAACAAAAATCCAGAAAAAGATTCTGTGACCGCCAGAGCTCTACCGAAATATTGAACATCCTGGCCACTTCCAGTACCTCATGCGCTGACGCCAATACCGGTTTGGGATCTAGTTTTCTGAGTTTTTCTAAAACTTCTTCTAATTTCAGGGTTAATATCCTGTTAAGCTTTTCACGGTACGGCTGATAGTTCCAACTCCGGCCATGCTCCCATAGGGTGCTTATCGCCTGAAAGGTTCCTGCCGAAGGTAGTGCTTGTGCTGCCCGCACCAGATGCCAGTCAAGGCCATTGGAAATGGCCACCAGCATCTGTCTGGGGATAGGGTAAGACAAACCGGCCAAGGAGCGGATCGTACCTTCATCCTGCATGGCCAGCCGCTCGAAAGTCTCGTTATATTCTTCAAGGCGAGGCTTCAGGGCTATCTCGATCAGCTTGCGCCGTTCCTCAACAAAGATATCCTTCAATCGATAGTCCCTCTCCGGAAACTCTTTAATCATAACAGCGTAAACCTCCCCGGGAGAACCGTCCTGGAAGTTTTTAAAAAGTTGCCTTCCAAGTCCCTCATATTCCTCAGGTGACCGGGATGGACGGAGGGCGCAGTGAAAATCAAGGCCGCCGAAATGAAGAACAGCATAGGTCATGTCCTTTTCTTCCAGGGTCAATCGGGAAGAGGCGGAAAGCCTGCCTACGGCCAGGTCGGACGAACCGTGTGAATCTACCTGTATATCATGACAGGTTATGTCAAAACAGTAAATCTTGTCTTGATCGATGCGCTCATGATAAAGAGAACTTATGGCATAGTGCGCCAGTACCCTTTCCAGATCTACCATGGCCGGTTTTACTATTTTCTCCCAAACACCCCTGCCATTACTGTATTCCTGGACATTACTCGGGGCCTTTTCCAGAGACGTAACGAACTCACCTTCTAAGTCCTCCCCAAAAGCACGCGCTAACTGGATGGCGCGACAGGCGTACTTGAGAATCTGTGTCGCCTCCAGGCCGCTTATTTCATCGAAGAACCAGCCGCAACTGGTAAACATGAGCAGGCTGTGGCGCCGCATTTCAAGTAGTTTGAGGGCGCTCACCCTGGATTCCCGACTCATCACTCCCCTGCCCTGCTCCTTAAAAAACCTGTTTATGGATTCAGGACTGCGATCCAGGATAACGTTAATATAGGCATTACGCGCGGCCCACGGACCATTAAAATACTCTGCACCTTTTAATTCAAAAAGCCGGTCAAGCCTCTCCTTAAGGCTATCCAATGCCAGGCGAAGAGGCGCCCGCCACCCCTGGTGCCATCCTGGATGTCCAGTATTACAGCCACAGTCCGCCCGCCAGCGCTCAACACCGTGGACACAACTCCATGAGGAGTCTTCATGAATCATTACTTCCCACTGTGGAGGATACTGTTCAAGAAAAGCGGCGTAGTTTGTTATTTCTACTCGAGAATCTTTGTAGATCTGGTTCAGGGCATAGGCCAGGGCCATATCGCCAAAGCGATGGTGGTGCCCATAAGACTCACCATCAGTGGCGACATGAGCCAACCGGACATTGTCCTCTTTCCAGTCAAAGACAGAGAGAAACCGATTATAGAAGTTGTCACCGTTACTCAATAACCCTTCAAAGGCCACGGAGCGAGCGATAGCGCCATGGTAAAAGAAAACGGCAATTTTTCTTCCTGATGGCAGACAGCAAAAATAAGGAACCCGGGTATCAACATTACCATCCAACGCGATCCACATCTTTTTGCCAAGCGGTCGGCATTGCTTGGCCTGCCGCGAAGCCAGTATGGTGAAACGAATGCCCTCAGCAGCCAATGCTTCCAATGTCGCGGTATCCACAGCCGTTTCCGCCAGCCACATCCCTTCCGGCTGGCGGCCAAAGCGATATCGGAAGTCAGCTATGCCCCATTTAACCTGCGTCTCCTTATCTCTACTGTCGGCTAACGGCATGATAATGTGATTATAGACCTGGGCTATGGCATTCCCATGTCCGTTATATCTCTCGCAACTGAGGCGATCACCTTCTATTATCCATCGCAGAGCCTCCGGGGCATACTCAGACATCCAGGAAAGAAGAGTGGGACCAAAATTAAAGCTTATAAACTCATAGTTGTTAACAATATTTATTATGCGGCCGTCATTATCATGCATTCTCGATCGACTGTTTGGGGCATAACACTCAGCTGTGACCCGTTCATTCCAATCGTGATAGGGAAAGGCGGAATCTTGAACTTCGACGGCCTCCAGCCACGGATTCTCCCGGGGAGGTTGGTAAAAGTGCCCATGTATGCAGATGAAACGATTAGAGGAGCTTTTTTTCATTTAGGTCCCGACCGTCTATTACTCTCGATGAGGTCTTTATGGGAAGGATAGCACAGAGGATAATCTTATGGCAAGAAAAGCCTTATAAAACTTGTCCACAAAGCAAACAATCTATCCGGCCCCATATCCGACTCACCACATTTCCCTTTACTACTTAAGTTCAAGATTGTAATTTAAGCATACCTTAATAAACTGAATTTTCTGAACGGAGACTGATATCATGGGAAAGATATTGATGGTTTTGGCTACGCGCAACAAAGGGAAGTTAGCTGAATTCCGGGAGATGTTTAAGGACTTCCCTGTGGAAATAAAGAGCCTGCTCGATTTCGGCTCTATCCCTCAGGCGGAAGAAGACGGCGAGACATTTGATGACAATGCCTATAAGAAGGCCTCCTTTACGGCCAAGGTGCTGGGTATTCCGGTGGTCGCGGAAGATTCCGGGCTTGTGACCGAGGCCCTGGATGGCGCTCCCGGCGTTTATTCCGCCCGCTATGCCGGCGAACATGCCACGGACAAAGAAAATATCGCCAAACTCTTAAAAGAAATGAAAGGCGAAACAAACCGGGCCGCTTATTTTGTCTCCGTCATCTCCGTAGCCGTACCCTCCGGCCCGGCCCTTACCTACGAAGGCCGCTGTGAAGGCCTTATTGCCGAAACCCCCTCCGGGGAAAATGGTTTTGGCTACGACCCCCTATTCTATTACCCGCCCCTGAAAAAGACCTTTGCCGAGATGTCTATCAAAGAGAAAAACGCGGTAAGCCACCGGGGCAAGGCCCTGGCCGAACTTAAACAGGAATTTGACAAGATACTTACCTGGATCAAACAAAGGCTGGCCGAAACAAAACCGCCCTGTGACCACCACGATCACGACCACTGAATTTATTGCCGTGGGGTCTTTGTATCGGCCTGGAGGTTTCCCAAAATCCGCCGTCTAATCTGGCTATCAAGATTAAAATCAGCAGGTTATGGAGTATTCCTGATCACCAGCAAGATATTAGATGCAAGGCGCCGAGGAGCGACGACTGAGGCGTATGGAGCAATACGCCGCAAGAAGGAGCGATCGAAGGCAACGCCGCAGATGATGTCTTGATGGTGATCAGGGGTTCTTCTTTTTGCTGTAATACCAAAATGATAATGTCCTAATTAGCCAAAGTAGAAATGTCCTAATT
>JASEGX010000209.1 GCA_030017815.1 Thermodesulfobacteriota bacterium
TCCATATCCAATCGGTCGAAATACATTGATGCCTCACCTTTTGAACGTTACCAACTCCTCAGTAGAAATATACCGGTAATTGCCATCTTTCTGCACGATGTTCAACGTGCTCGTAGGGGTAACAGTATTTTTGGGATCAACTCAACCTTTAAGAGCAATCACTTCTTGGGCTACACTGTGGCATTGAACAGACTGGACGGTGTCTATTACGTTGATCCCAGGCCAGAAATGATCGCCAATGAACGGCTACATGAGCAGATCCGCGACTTTCAGCAGTTTCTGGTAGAGGATTTATGGACGCTTTCAAGTGGATGAAAGGGAGGGCGCAACTTCATCTAACACGGGCTTTGCGGCTCACTGCATTTGCTCAAGTGCTTCGCACTTCGTAGAGGATAACATCCCTAAATTTATAAATTATTTTGTCATCGCCTACAAAAAAAAAAGACATTAAACTGATAACTTTCACTATACGAGGGACAGTGACCATTTAAAGGGAATTTTCCCGCAACAGGCAGATAACAGAGTACTTGAGGTTAACACTAAAAGGTTTCGCCCTTCTCAAGCACTCGAAACGTTGTCCGAAATTCCGAACTCCGCGGTGAAAGGTAAAGAAGATGAATAAAAAAGAAATCTTTGAAAAGATGACTCGCATACTTAAAAATCAAGGTGCAAGGAAGATAGCTGTTTTTGGCTCTTATGTAAGAGGAGAAGAAAAACCGGGAAGCGATATAGATATTATTGTAGAATTTTCAGAGAGGAAAAGCCTGTTTGACCTCGTAGGAATAGAACAGGAGGTATCCGATGCGTTGGGTATAAAAGTGGACTTACTAACTGAGAAATCCATAAGCCCCTATCTCATTGATAGGATTAAGAAAGAGATGGTGGTGATTTTCGAATGAAGAGAGATGCGGTTGTATATTTGAGACACATGTTAGACGCCGTAGCCAATAGACTTTGTATGGCATTTCTGAACAAATCTGGTATAAATGTTCGGAGAACTCAGAGGAAGGAATGCCAGACAGGTCTTAACAAATACAAAAATTATCGAGGTTGTGTACTCTGGACGAGGTGAAATTAATATGGCGGAAATCAAAAGCGCCCTGGAAAAGGCCATGGAACGGGCTGATAAGATCGGCCGGGCTACCAAAGAAGAGCTGAAAGAAAATCTATACCTGGATGAAGGCCGGCGGTTAACCGCCCGTTACCTCCGGGGAGAAGATATGGAATTAACAAAAGCGCTGGAGCAAGAACCAGCCGAGGCCCGGCCTTATATCTTGAAAGGTATGGAAGAGACCCTCCTCCGCAACATAGTCCTGCCCCGGGATGAAGATATAGAAGAAGGGGTAAAAAGGGCCATGCAAGGGATGCTCACCCTGAAAAGGAATAATTCGCAGGCCCGAAGGATAATGGCACAAATGGAGGAGGCATTCAGGCAATACAAACAAACCATATCTGATGTCCGCAGGCAGCTCAGGGCCCGTTTTGAGATGAAAATGGGCAACATGCAGAAGCAACTGGAAGACCAGATGCACATGAAGGTAAAAATAGACCCGGAACAACTGCCACAGTTTCAGGAAGAGTGGCTCAAGATTTCAGCAGAAATAAACGCCCAGTTCGATGCGTTTCTGGAACAACAAAAAGAACTTTTAAGGACTACCTGACCTGTCCACACGCCGTTAAATTAGGACGCAGATTTTCGCCGATACCCGCAGAAAAATATTTTCTATATTCGAAATCTTGACAATCTGCGTTCATCGGCGTCCAAAAAAGGAAATTCCTAAGCTATCTGGTTAACCAACCCAGCCATGACTCTTGAGCAACAAAAAAGGATTGTCGCGCTAAGACAGACCCTGCGGCGAAGCAAGAAATTAGACGCCCTTTTAATTACCAGGCCGGAGAACAGACGGTATCTCAGCGGCTTTACGGCACATGACGGCCAGTTAACAGAGTCCTCCGGAGCGCTTCTCATCTCCAAAGATCGACTTATCCTGTTGACTGACAGCCGCTATGAGCTACAGGCCAGAGAAGAAGCAGCCGGGTATAAAGTGATTATATCCGGACAGGGGCTGCCCCGTACTCTGGGAAGCCTGGCCCGCCGGTACGGGATTTGCCGACTGGGCTTTGAAAGTCACTACCTCCTGGTCAGCGCCTATGAACGCCTGGACAGGTTATCTGCCCTAAAGCTCATCTCTACCAAAAGCATTGTGGAAAAGATCAGGGCACAGAAGACAAAGGAAGAACTAAAAAACATCGAAGAATCCATCCGTCTAAACGAGGCCGTCTTTTCTAAAATCAACCGCATCCTGAGGCCGGGAATGACAGAAAGAGAGATAGCCTTTGAGATCGAAAGATTGACCCGCCGCATTGGTGCGGAAGGTATATCCTTCGAGCCCATCGTGGCCTCCGGCCCCAACTCTGCTAAACCCCACGCCACACCCACTGACCGGCCTATCCGGGAAGGCGAGCCCATTATCATCGATATGGGGGCGCGGTTAAATGGCTATTGTTCGGATATGACCCGTACCCTCTGGCTGGGGAAGCCCAGCGCAAAATTCAAAAAGATCTACCAGACGGTACGCAAGGCGCAGGTCACGGCTATAGCCTCACTAAAAACCGGCCTGAAAGCCAGGGATGCAGACAAGATCGCCCGTGATATTATAAGCAAAGCCGGTTATGGTCAGGCATTCGGACACTCGTTAGGCCATGGCGTAGGACTGGCCGTACATGAAGGGCCAACGCTAAGCCCACGTTCTAAGGATACTTTAAAGGCCGGTATGGTAGTTACTGTGGAACCGGGCATCTATATCCCGGGCTGGGGCGGCGTCCGCCTGGAAAACATGGTGGTTATCGAAAACCACGGCTGCCGGGTCTTAAATAATGATGAGACATTTTATGATTTCCAGTCTTGATGAACTCGTAAAAAATAAAATTTCACCGCAGAGATCGCTGAGAACGCTGAGATAACATATTTAATAGAGGTTCTTGAAAAATCGCCACACCGGTGAAAACCGGTGTCCAGAGGTATCTCAATCTGCTTGAAATTACTGGATTCCGGCTTTCGCCGGAATGACAAGAACACCATTTACAAGACTTTTGCAGAGGCTCAATAGCTTACAGTTTTTCTCTGCGGACTCTGCGCCCTCAGCGGTGAAAAGGCTTTTTTACAAAACGTCAGTCTTGATAAGACAGATTATCCTCTGCAAATCGAGCCTTATCCAATAGAATCCGTAAAGCGGTGCTCGTATCCGGCGTTAAGTCCTCAAAAATAACACCGCATTGATAGGTGGAAGGGGTATCACCTACATTACGGTGTACCCATACTGCATGTCCATGGATCTCCACGGGTTGATCCAGTGGCGGATTAAGAAATTTGATAGAGAGAGACGAACCGTCTGGAATGCGTTCGTAACCCTCCAATAACATCCCGCTTTCGTTAAGGTTAACAACATAGGCCGGGATAGCCTCTTTACCATCCAGACCCAACACTTTTAAAAGTATATCAATCCGCGGCTCTTGCCGGCGATCTTCGGCCGGGGCGACTTCCCGGGGCGCAGGGCTATCCTGGTTTAGTTTGCGTTCCAGTTCCATGACCCTGCGTCGTAATATCTTATTTTCCAGCCGGAGTTCTTGCAGCTCTTTTCCCAGGTCTTCGTGCAACCTTATTCTCCTTTACGACTGTTCCCTGCCTGCTTACGCTTCATAATAACTTATCGTAACATTCTGAAAAAACAAAAATAGTCCTGACTATAATCTTTATAGATTCTCAAGCAAAAACCGCTTGCGGAAAAATAACTTTGTGTT
>JASEGX010000016.1 GCA_030017815.1 Thermodesulfobacteriota bacterium
CGGGGAGCCTCCTTGGTTAGTTTTACTTCAGGCTTGGGGATAGGCTTAGGGGCTGGCAGGGGCATCTTTATGCCCACGTCCGGGGCTATGGCTGCCTCATACTCAGCCTTATTGGTAATCTCATGAACATCAGGATTAAATTCCTTGGTAGTACCGGAAGGTTCGTTTACCATGACAAGAGAAGGCTTGCCGGGAACGTTTTCCTGCATACCGATGAAAGTAGCGGGTATCTTGGCTGATGGCGCTACTACTTCCCTATGCACTTCCTCATATACCGCCAGCTTCTTTCTGGCCTCAGCCTTGAACACTTTATATTCTTCGGCCGACATTTTAGCCTTAGCTTCTGCCAGTACGCGGGAAGCAATCGTGCCGGGGCTGGTTATCTCTTCAAAGTCTTTCCTGGCATGTCTCTCTTTTAATTCCGCCAATTCTTTTCTGATGACATCCCTGTCTTCCGACAGGGCTATGTCGTCCTTGAATGTGCCGTAAGATACATCGTTGATTATGGTCTGATCGGTTATGCCAGAGATTTTTATCAGCCCTGCTTTAGCCGTAGCGACAGCCCCTGCCTTGCGGGTAATAAAATATTCCTTTCCGGATCCGATTACTTCATAATCCCGTTCAAGGTTGCTCCGTTTTAACGCGATAGTGGCTGTGGCTTTAGTCTGAAACGGCCTTCCTTTTTTACCGGAAATAGGATAAGCTGGCCCCTGTAACTCAAATCCCTGCCCTGGCGGTAATATTTGAACGCCCCGCCTTCTCGCAATCTCGTTGGCAAATTCAGGAGAATAGGGTTCTCTTTCTGCCGGGGGAACCATCGGAGGGGCTTCCGGGGGTTCGGGCGTTTCCACCCTTTCTTCTATTCCAATAGCCCGCGCCCCAGATGGCCCAAATTCACGCCTCGCCTCAATATCGGCCTTGGCTATTCGATCTGCTTCAAGCTCCATCGCCATTTCACGACGGGCTTGGCCTGTAAAATCTTCCTGTACTGGTTGCGCGGGCTGCACTGACTGCCGCGTCTTTGCTCTTTTAGCGGCAATGGCGTTGACGGTATTGGTAATGCGCCCCAGCGAATCGCCCTGGGCAACCCCCGAGGCCCCAACCTGGTCAAGTAAATCACCGCCAGCCTGTTCAGCCTGCGTCCTGGCCTGGGTCATATTCTCGCCCATATTGCCGGTAAAGACCCCGATAATATCTTCGACTTGTTGTCTTTGGATACCGACTTGCTCTAAGTCAGGCATACTGGCTCTGACTTGTTCCGGGGTGGCCGTCCCTTCGTAAAGGGATGACTCGATATTGCCCAGGAGAGATTCGGTGTCTGTGATGGGCGCGGTTGGCGGCGCGCCTTCACCTATGCCCCTGGATTTTATTTCATTATTAAGAACCGCTATGCTAGTTGAAAGCCCAGTATCTTTTGGCCTTTTTTTACTTATTTCGTTGGCTTCATGGATGATTGTATTTATTTCATCATCGGACAAATTAGCATATTTATTATCCGCCACTACTTTCTGGATAAGCCGGGACTTCGCCCCCGCATCCATCTTTTGGTAAGCGCTGTGCGCGATAGAGCCCGCGCCCCCAAGCACACTGGTAAGCAGAAATACCTGTGGAGCTACTTCCTTAGCCGCTTGTCCCCAATCAGAAACGCTTGTCCATTCTGGTTTTTTCTCTGCTCCGGGAAGTCCGGCCTCATATCGGACTTTTTGCTGCCCCATTTGCGTAACAGTTTCAGTTACTAATTCTTCTCCATATAGCGCGGCCAACTTACCAGCTATGCGGGTAGCCAATGTTTTCCCGAACATTCTGGTTAAGGGGGTTACAATAATTTTAGCCCCCAAAACTTGCCCGGCAGCTTCGGGGATAGCTTCCCATAGGCCATGCTCTCTGGCTAAACTGCTAAATTCATCCTTAAGTTTATTTTCTTCATCTATGGTTAATTCTCTTTTTTTATTTTGCAGGCTTTCCTCGTTTTTGGCTTCCAAATATTCCTGCATGATTTGATAGGAGGCCATATTATATGCAGCCATGCCGGACGCCAATCCACCGGAAGCCCAGCCTGCCATAGGCGATTTAGTGGCTACGCCTACCCCTATTCCAGCCCCTAACCCTGTAATCATTGAGGTGCCAGAATAGGCTAGATTTTGAGGCAATTGTGCTACCTCTTTAATGTCGATTCCGGGGAGGAATTTTTTGCCCTTATATTCTATGGATGCTTCTTGCGCGAATCTATCGGCATCTTCCTGCGCCGATTGCACAAGTCTATCCCCCCATCCCCTATCAACAACACTGGCTCCTTCCCACCCTTGTAAGGCGGTAATGGCTGTAGCCGCAACTTGCTTGGGCAATAAGGTTAGCCCTTCAGCAAATACTTTCAACCCGCCAAAAACATCATATCCCTCATCTTCAGATATGGTAGTTGATTTTGAAGAAATGTCTCCCTTAACAAGGCTTTGGTTCAGCTCATCCAGCGTCATTGTGCCGTTTATATCGCTGGCGCCCTCAAACCCGTAAGCTTGATTCAATTCTTCTATGCTGCTGAATTCGGGCATTTATTCTACCATTTCCCAGTGGCCCCGGAAGAACGAGCGGGTTGGGACTTCTGCTCCGCCTCATATTTGCCTTTTTGGGGATTATAAACAGCCCATGATCCATCTTTAAGCCTTATCCGTGGTTCCGGCTGTCCTAGCTGCCAGCCTTTTGTATTCCACAAAAGCCCTTTGTCGGTTATGACTTCTCGCTGGCTCATGGGAGGTTCGCCTGCTTTTTCAAGAAGCGCGTTTAATCTATCCAGATCGCCCTGTTGCCATTGTTCTCCGGGTTTGTATCTTCCCTTTTTCCTATCTGTAAGTCTGGTAATCAAGTCATTCGCTTCCTTCAGATACTTAAACTTACGTTCCTCTTCTTTGGTGGTCGCTGCCTCACGCTGAGCCGCCCCTGCGGCTATATAAGCTCTTTTTTCTGCTGATTCCCGTTGTAACACACCTTCTTTTTCTTTAAATTCCCTTTCTTTTTTCTTCTCTTCTTCTTCTGCGTATCGGCTTGCTATATTCTCCCTGGCAATAGATATTCGCCCTTTTTCTCTTTCTGTGGCAGCGGCTTCAGATTGCATTCCAAGTTCTTCCTTGCGGAATCCGTGTTGCAATCTGGCAAGATTGGTTTCCCTTTTTTCTAACGCGGCTTGCTTGGCGGCCTCTTTAGATGCCTCGGCCCGCTCATTGATATTTTCACCCATAGCCTTGAACCCACCGGCTCCAGCTCCACCTAGAACAGTAAGTAATCCACCCATTCCCATATTCATCTCCTTTATAAAAGTCCGGCTTGCGGCATGGGCCTATTTGGTGCAGCAACCGGTTGTCTGCCTGCCGGGGCTGGCGGACCCTGGCCGGGAGGCGTCCCTGCCGCTGCCATAGGTTTCTGTGGTGCTGCCACTGGGCCTGCCGGCTGCCCCGTCTGTTCTGTTTTCATGTGTCCGGCGATTTGCTGACCTTCCGGTGTCTGGCTTGCCTCTTGTCCCATCTGCGCTAGTTGTTCCGGCGTAATGGTCCCATTTTTTACAGATTCATCAAGGTAGATACTAACGGCTGTTGAAAAGGCTTTATACCTTTCTTCTTCACTTAAGGGCTCCATCCCCGCTATCTCGGCAAGGTTCATAATCTCGCCCATAAGCTGGTTTGCCGCATTCATCTTGACGTTATCGGCGACCTGGATACCCTCGGCTGATGCGCTTTGTTCCAGCCTCATAATCAAATCGACGGTAGCCCTGGCAATCGCTTCTATGGGCTCAGGACTTTCCATAATCTGATTAATAATCTGGTCGGATACCTTCTCGTCATGCAGAATATTCATGCCATTTGCCATGACTACGTCATATTGTTCCTGGGTTTTTGGGTCAACCTGCCGTTGCCCCTGCTGTTCTTGCTCGGCCTTCGAAAGTAGTCCCTTTTCCGGTCTCATCCCATTCTCCTTCGGGTCAACAATCCCTGTTTATTTGGATTAGCATTGGTGGTTATATTCGCCATCCAATCTTCCGGGATCGTGATATTCCCCACCCGCGCATCGAACTCACCCGACTGGTTTTCCGCAATTTTCTGCCGTTCCATTTCCCGCTTGTACTCTTCCAATTCCTGGGCAGCACCCGCTCCCAACTTGGCGGCCCCTACTTTCCCAATACCCTCCATAGCCCCTTGCCCAATACCGGCATAGATTCTTGCCGTAGCATCAGACATGCCGGATGCGGCTGACGCAGGAGTAACTGGAACAGAGGCGGCGGGTTTCGCACCGCCCACGATCTGTCTCTGTCCAGTTATCATTTCGTTAGACCCGGCAAGTGCAGGCGTATAATCTGCCCCTGCCGCAGTAGAAATTGTCTTTAATCCGGCAGTGGGGGGGGGAGCCCCCGCTCCTGCACCCGTCCCTGCCGTGTACCCCGGTACGCCCATAGATGCAAGCTGACTTGTCGCGGGAGCAAGCCCGGTCAAAATACCTGCTCCGCTTACTACCCCAGCGGTTATACCTCCAATCAGGGCCCCTTTAAGCGCACCCTTTAAAATGTTCCCACCGGAGATCACTGCTGTAGCAGCCCCGATTACTGCCCCGGTTACTGCTCCAACCGCAACCGTCGCCGCAACTGCTGAAATCACCGTTGCCGTTGCCACAGTTGCTCCCGCCGCTGTCGCTGCTCCTAATGCCCATGCCGCTACCGGCGCTGCTATGAACCCCATGATATATCTCCTTTACATAGACCAAAGATAATTTGATCTAATAGCTTCCAGTTTCTAAGATAAGATTTCGTTAAAATTCCTTCTTGAACCATGCCTACATCACGGGCTAACTTGATAGCCAGCTTATTATCTATGGGGATAAAGGCCGTCGCCTTCATATACCCCGTGTTGGCAAATCCCCACCTTATCGCCTCTTTTACAAATTCTTTTGTTTTGCCCCACATTCCCGGCAAAGCCGCGATATGCGCACAGCAGGTAATCCCGTTCATCGGGTCGATTCTGATTACTCCGGCCTTTGTTTCATCCATCAAATAAAGCGCCGATTCATGTATGATTGGTTCATATTCCTTTGGTGATCGTATATCTATAATCCACCCATAAACCCTGGGATGGTTTAAAATATGGGCTATATCTTCCTTGTCGGTACAAGGGATGATCATAAACGATTCCATGCCTCTGGGGTTATAACCTTTTTGGTGGTTCCGTTAGATTGTATGTCTGTCTTTAGCGCGTAACCCGAAACGCGGGCTTCTTTATTAGGGGGCGTAGTGCTATAGTAGTTACCAAACCCTCTCCTAAAAACCGGGACATAGTCATTAGCTGCGCTTACTACGGGAGCCGTAGTTGAGGTGGTTGGCGCTGTGTAAGCCTCTTGTCGCGCTGTAATGGGACTCCAGTCGATCTGTACGTTGTATATTGAGGTCAACATCTTCATATTGGCCACATACTGATCCTGTATCTGTTTAATAATTGTGGTCTTGGTCGCGGCGTTAATACCCGCGTTTTGCTGTATGCTGGCAATCTGGTTTATCATCGTCTCACCGGTAGTAGCCATCGACCCTTCAAGGGCTTTTTTCTCATTGCTGGATATTTCCATTTGGGATATTTGAAGTTTAGTCTCATTTTCCACATCCATCCGGTAGTTAGTCCATTCCTGTTTCGCCTGTTCCAGATTCATGGCTTGCCCGGCTTCCTGAGCCGATAATTGTGAACTTATCTGGCCCTGGACGCCATAAAGTCCGGCCTGCTGTCTGCTCCCCTGGCTGGACAAGACCGACTGGATTACGCCTTCCTGTTCGGCAAGGCCGCGATTCTGCATATATCCGGCGTCCTGCTGCGCAATGGGAAGCGCGGCTTCTATGGCCGCCTTCTCGGTCGCCTCCGCCGCTATAGACGAATTCACTAATCCTCGCCGACTGGCAAATTGCAAGCCTCTGGTTCTGGCCGCGTCAAGGTAGGCGCCGCCCTTTTTTAATAATCCCCCCATCCTGCCCTCAACTGTCTCGGCAGGGGCCGGGGTATAAGGCTCCGCGGCCTTATATGTATCCGGGGCGGCATAGGTCGCGGGGGTCGCGCTCGGCAAGGAAGGCGCTACTTCCTTTGGCGTTCCTGTCGCGATCTGGTCATCGGCGCTTAAAAGCCCCTGTGTGTTCAATCCTTTTTCAGTGGCATATTGAGTGGATCCGCCGCTACCGAAATCTCCCGCATAGCCGGTGACACCGGCAAGCCACTTGTTTTTTTCAGGTTCAGTTCCGTAATTAGTAGTTCCAGTCATAGTTCGCACCATCCCTTGACATGGGTCTCATTTCTTCCTCAGCTTCCCGCATAGAATATAATCGGGTTTTGTTATCCGCTTTTTAATCAGTGGGCATTGCCCTCCCTTATGGTGTTATCGGGTGATATACTGAACGGTAGCCAATTCTCCAGACACTGTTTGTATAAAATACATGTTGGATCCATCACACCACATATGAAATCCATTACTACCCTGCTGAGAGCCTGCTATAACTAAAGTTTTTGCCCTTGCAATACCATTTATTGTTACATAAAACGTCACTGTAGGTGATCCAGTGTATGTTATAAAGAAATAATAAAATCCAGCGGGTGGGTACCATGCTGCATTATATGCCAGCGCATGGCTTGTACTAGACGTGATTGCTTTTGTTTGCTTAGCTCCCGTTACAATCGTGTCGGCCAATACTTCAGTGGCATTTACCGCGCCAGCAGCTAATCCTCCTGCCGTCACAAAGCTTGCCGGGGCATTCCCTGTCAATTTACTCCCCGCCATGTTATTGATCTTTTCGGTGGTAACAAAGAGATCCGCCATTTTGGACCGGCCCGCGACATCGGCGGTGAGAAGTCCGTCCAGCAACTTAGCAAGGGTTACTATACTATTTTTTAGGGTGCCATCTTCATTTAAAGTTATATCCAATCTAGCATCGACAGAAGCCAACGAACCTCTCGCGGTGGTCACTTCACTGGTAGTCGCGGCTGATTGGTTGATAACGGCATTTAATGCCCCGCCGCTTGAATTAACATCAACAAAGGTTGGTGAAGCCCCCGTATGAATGTCTTGTGGCGTAGAAAGGGTTATTGACCCGGCGGCATTGGTTACTGTAACCTGATTTGTAGCGCCCGTAAGTGTTGCCAGTACCGGATCGGCCCCGGCGCTGCCTATGGGTATTTGCCCGTTTGTAGCCGCCGCTAACGGAGCTACGGCCCCCGCGCCTGAACCTACGAGTATTCCGTGATCGGTTAACGTCGTCGCGCCTGTACCGCCAATACTTACGGACATGGGACTTTCCCATGCTACCGCCCAAGCCGAACCATTCCAGAATTTATCCTGGCTGGTTGTGATATCATAGACCCTTGTCCCTGTGGTTATGGTATATACGGTAGCGGTTGGAAGATCGGCTGTGGCATATTTATTATTATCCCTTACCCGCCACTTGACCCCGGTCGCGTTCCAGACATAGGAATTGCCGTCATCAGCGCAGATTTTTACCTCGCCGTCCGTTCCACCCGTGCCTAACGCCGCTACGTCGGCCACAACACTGAAAACCGTGCCGCCCGCTCCATGGGTATGATCTATGGCAGCCCAGATTCCCAGCATAGACGATAGTTCAAAAAAATCAGCAGTCGCATTATAGCGGCAATAAACGAACTTATTGGCGGTAATATCATTCGCTGCCAAGACCGAACCCGTTTGACGTTTTAAACTTTTCGCGCCCAGCGAATTGACATTGATCGTAGCCGCACCGGTATTGGCGTATAACGCCTTAAAAAACACTTCCTGCCCATCCACCAAGGAAGCTGGGATATATGGCAGTGTGACTACATAGGCATCAGCCGTCCCGGAATCTACTCCGTAATTGATCTTGCCGCGTTTAAATTCCGCCTCAGACGGAAGTTTATCTAATCCGGCGGCTACGGCATCAAATTCCGTCTCTACATCCACGCCCCTGGCCCTAGTGCCTGTTACAAAAGTCCCGGAAGCATTAAAATAATCGTTAGACATCGGCTACCTCTGTATGCCCCTCACGTCATAACAAAGCAATAAGCCTTGTAGTGTGTGCGGGTCTTCGTATGCCTCGCTCGTTCTCATTAAAAGCCCCATATTCAGGCCAATCCCATCTAATAACGCCTGCGCTGTTCCTACCGTGGACTCACTCCAATAAAAGACTCCCCAAACAGCCTGATCCCAATATCCCCCCCCGGAATTTAGGTTGAAACTTGCCGCCGCCGGATATTGGGGATCGCCATAACTGAAATCAGGCGCGTAATAGATTGTCGTCCGCCCTTCTACTTCAAGAGTCATGCTTCTGAATCGCTTTTTATGAAGCGGGGACTTCAGGTGGTTAAAGGGAAGCCGGGCGAATGTCTCAATAGCAGACCCGTCAAAGCTTTGTCCGCTGTCAAGCTGATAGACATATCCGGTATCTGAACCAAAAAAGAGTTCTTCATCCCCGCGGGTATTTTCCACCGAGCAGGCGCATAGCGCCGGATTCCCATAGTCAAGCCGGGTAAATCCGACCACTTTATCGCCGTGTATCGTCAGGCTTATCCCTGTATCATCACTGAAAAAGAGCCGGTATTGGTCTTTCCCCCGGACGCGCAGAGAAGATATCACCAATGTTTTTTTGTCATCTATTAACGGTTTTATAATATTCGACAATGATTTCGCGCTAAAGTCTCCATAAACATCTGTTGCCGTGAGGCTGGTCAGTCCCCGGTCATCCAGATATACCGGCAACGCCATATTCTGGATAGTCCATTCTATCGCGCCTACTTCCCTGGCATGTATCTTAAGTTCCCAATCTGCCGCGCTTGTGCCATAAAGCAACGCGGTCTTATTCCGTCCCCAAATCCCCAGGACATCTCCGGGCAATACTTCGGCCCCGGTTATTTCTTCACCAATCATAAGCTCGGCAGCCCCGGTTATCGGCGTCCAGATATAAGGCATGCCTATACTGGAATGTTGTATGGAACCGCCTTTAAATATCAGGAACAAATGGTTTTTATGTCCCCTGAGATGGTTTGGTTTATCTATAGTCATCCCGGTTACAATCGGGGTAAACGTGCTTCCGTCCCATTCAAACGCCTGATTAACCCCGTTCACGCCATACATCTTGATCGTCCCGGCATGGCCACCGAAGTTTATGTTTTCAAACTCATATCGTCCGCTCTTTGTCAATGTATTGGTTGTTTGCGCCCCGGATGCCGTGGCCGCCCCAGCAATGCTTCCCGTAATCGCCCCAGCGGCAAAGTTCCCCCCAGCCAGGGTATAAATTACCAGATAACCAGCGGCAGTCCCGGCCCCCCATGTCCCGGATTGCGCCACTACCCTTTTGACTACAGCGGTTACGCCTCCCTGCGAAACAGTCTCATTCTCCACAAATGCCGCCATTCCGGTAGTAAAATTAAGTCTGTAGCCAAGGGCGCAAAGCGTCCATCCGGAAGTGGAGGACTTGTACATATCGGTTGCCGTATCCCCGGCATTGTTACGAAGGGCGTATTTAACGCCATTATATTGCCACACGCCTAATATATTGCCCGTGCCCGGCACGGCCTGAATAAGGGTTCGCGCCGCTTCAATCGCGTCTTGAAGCCAGGTATCATCATCAGTGTCATTGGATGCCCCACGACTGGTTGCCGCGCCGTCGGCGACGCATTTGGTGACGGCGGATACCTGGATATTTTCATCATCTTGAAAAGTTCCTGTCACTACTGTTAATACTAAATAGCCTGCCGCGTCGCTGGTGGCATAAGCCCCCGAAGTCACCACGCCGTCAATCAACGCCTTACCGGTTGCCCCGGAGGTTGCCCCGGTCACTGTATTACCTTCCGAAACGGCCGCTGTTCCGGCATCAAAATTAAGCGCCCAATAGGAGGCATCTGAGGGTTTAGGCTGTCCGTCGAAACGTTCATATCCCTGGATGCTTTTATATCTGCCCATCATATCGCATTCATAGTTTTTGGAATAAAGCAGTTTGCCGGGCGCGATCGTCAGCGGTGGAGACATTAAATCTTCCCCGCCCTGAAGTGGATAATAAGAAGTCCTTGTCCTGGAGTTCGCGCTCATTCCACTATCACGTCCATGCTATCCGCTTCGGCCTGAGACAGCCTTCTGTTATGCTGATTAGGCAATTCCGCCGCTTCCAGTTTATCCATAAGCTCGTTATATTCCTGGACGGAAGACTGCATAATTTCAGGGGCGTTCTGGTCTTCGGCAAAAAACATCTTTGCCCTGGCAATAATCACCCGTTGAAATCTGTCCGGGATTAATGTCGCGCTCGCGTTCGCGGATATTCTGGTTATTGTCTTCCAGTAATCCGCTGTCAAGGTATAAATAGCATCAGGTGGGGCTTCGAGAATAATATCTCCACTGGGCTTTCTTACGAAATGGCTGGGCCTGGCATTCGTCTTGACGCCATTCCGGTAACTATCGCGCCAATGGCGGTATTCGAGTTCGCTTAACAGGCTGTATGTGGCTAAGGTGTAATCAAGGTAGAAACTTTTCGGGTCCCATACTCCAAGATCGGCTGGCTTAATATAAGTAGCTATGCCGGCTATCGTGGAAGCGCTATGCGAAGTCCACAGGAAGTTCCAGTCAAACCAGCGGGAACAAATCTCCTCATCGGCATCGGCTATCCAGTCAACCAGCTTTTGGAGGATTCCGACCTGCCCGATTACCGTAGTGGGACCGCTACCTTGTATCCCGCATTCACGACGGGCTTTCTGGCATAGTTCGAGATAGTTCATCGCTTCCCCCTGTAGGGTCTTGCCGAGTAGTTACCGCTCCACTTTTAACAACCCACGCGCGCGCGGCCAACCGATGCACCCCAAGAGCCTTGCTAATCTCGTCGATGGTCTTCCCTGCTTCTGCCATAGCTATAGCCATTTGTTTCGTTTCGGGGGGGTAAGGGGTCTTAGGCGGACGGACTGGCTTACGTTTCACGGATGATATATGTTTTTGTTTGTCCGGCTTTGGGGTAATCGTCGGCGCCACTACCGGCGCTTTCGGTTCTGCCCCAACTAATGTGCCATCTTCCCGAAACAGGCATCCGTCCTGCTCATATCGCTCGCTATTTTCTACATATCCGCATATCGAGCCGTATGGTCTGCTTCTATCCAACACTTTCATAAAACCCCCTATTTATACGAAATCAACGGCAAGTAATTTACACATTGCCAACAAAGCGTATTATTCACTATATCCGACATGAACGTAACTTTGTCGCCGGCTTCGGTGAATATGTTCTGGCTGTCCGGCAACACTATCGTCGCAGCCCCATGCACTATCACTGAATCGGCCTCATCAAAAATAACGATCTTCACAATCCCTGCTTTACTCGGTGTCCCCAGACTCGTGATGTTGGCCGTTCCGGTAATGTGCGCGATATTCGGGGCCAGTTCTAAGTTTATTGTAGCAGCGGCTGGAAGGGCTGTGGCTTCACCCAGGTGAGTCCCGTCCGCCTTAAAAAGCTCTCCGTCCTGCTCATATTTTATGCCGCCGGGAGTTCCGCCGGAAACCGTCCCATGGGCGGCAGTACTATCAAAGGTTGGCATTTATCTCACCTCCTACTCTTCGTTTTCTTCCATCTCGTGTCGCATGACCCGTCTTTCATGCGCGTCAAATCCATGCCAGCCATCTTTGTCATACATAGGCTCCTTGACGTTCAATCCTTCGTTAATGGTCTCCTGGCTGAGTTTCGCGCTACGTTTTTTCGGCTCTTCCGACATAAACGGACTAACAGGCTGATTTTTTTTCATGGCAAGTCTCCGTTTAAAAGGCAGGGCGGGGATCTCACCCGCCCTATTAGGTTTGTTGTTAACTGATCTTAAAGGTCTTCCCGCCCTTGGTGGCGGCTTCGGTCTTGTTCTCGGCCTTAATCGGTTGCTGGGCCGGTTCTGTCCTGTCCATGCCGAGGCTTTTCAGATCGTCAGTGATTTTCTTCTGCTCACTAAGTCCATTTTTAATCGCGCTCATTTTGTTTCTCCTTCCATTTGTTGTAAATGGTTTTTATGTTGTCTTTTATCTTTCCAATGTCCATATACCGCGAAGACATGCACACCGGAAGGCCAAGCTCACTATCTCGCGGGCAATCCTCAAGCTCATAAATCATCTTATGGCATGGGGCGCAGGGAGCTGAAGATTCTACCGAATAGTCATTGACAAAATATTTCGTCAGGTTCTCCTTGCTTGAGTGCGTCAACATGCCGATTTTCGGGGTATTAAACGCTCCCGCTGCATTCAAAATCCCTGTTTCCGGGCTTACCACACAATCCATGTATTTAGTCAGCGCCATAGACTGTCGGGGATTCCACTTATCAATCCGGCTCAATAACCGGGGGTGGTTCCAATCAACCATTGCCACGTTGCTTCCGCCGGTAAGAAACGCCTTCATGTCCGGGTAAGTTTCAAGCAATTCATCAATCACGTCGCTCGTGAACGGCGGCAGTTTATGCCAGCTTGAACCCGACGCCTGCCACATCAGCTTAAAATATCCCTCATGTTGTTCGCGAAAAAATCTTGCCAGAACCTCTTCACTTTTAGTCAGATATAGTTCCGGCCTTGCTCCGACAGTAAATCCAGCTTTAGCTAACGCGGCCTCGGAATAGTTGACGTTGCATCGCTTATGCCTTTCTTCATGTGAAAGATTCCATAAATCAGGATCGGACTCTTTTATAATAAGCAGAGACCTCTCCATGCTTTCGCACAGATTGATTATCCTGGCATTGTATTGCTTGCTCAGGGAATCAAAGTATTCGCTAAGCTGCGTCAACGGAATCGTATATCGCGTCTGTATAATAAATTCGTCGATATAGGGATTCCCCTCCAGAACAAAAACCGATTCCGAAGAGCAATTAGCGATAACGTAATGGCCTTGTTCTTTAAGCATCCTGAAAATTGGGGCGGCTATTACCATATCGCCGAACCCGCCATACCGAACTACTATCACGGCGTTATTTCTATCCCGTGGCGCGTATTCCCTGGCAACGCCCCCTTTTCTGATGATAAGCTCAAACGAGTATTCATCAGCTTCGGCGCGGATTTCATTCCGTTCTATCGTAAATATCTCGTTAAATTCACGGATAACAGACAGAATGTCTTCCGCTTCGAAGTCATGTTTGTGGTCTGGATTCGCTCCAAACTCGCCTATTTTAGGATAAAAATTCTTATGCGGAAGATATAAAATCAACACTCCGTCCACCTTAAGGATTCTCCAAAACTCTCTCAGCGCGCCACTAAAGTCCCTTATATGCTCTAAGAAGTGCGCCGAGAAAACAACATCGGCAGATTGATCGCCGAACAGTTTCAAAGAATGCGGATCGGATAGGTCAAGGTTGATATTCGCGGCCTTAGACATTAAATCAACGCCTATGGCCTCCCTGCAAACCTTCTCCGATCCGCAGCCGATGTCTAAAATGATTCCGTCAAGGTACGGGGTGATTCTGTCCCGCACCTTTCGGACTTCATATCCATTCGATGTCTCTGCCGTCCACATTAACCGTTAAACCCATGCTTCCTGGTAGGTCAGGGTCGCCACCCCGGTAGCGCAGTTAGCGCCCGATGCTGTGGTCGTGCTTATGGCATAAATCCGCAAATAGTCCGTATCCGCCACAGCCACGTCCATATCGGCAGACTGCGCCACTCTTCCGAGGGCAGCCGTAGTCGTTACGGCCAGGGTTCCGACAGATGTGGCGCCCTTATAAAGATCAAGGGTCATGTTGTTGCCGGCCCCGGTCTGCGCCGTCACGATGGTATAGCACAACTTCTTAAGTGTTATGTTCCTGCCTGGCGCCCATATCGCCATCGTCTTGGTATGGGCCTTTGTTTCCACAGCCGTTCCGGCCTGCGGAGTATTAAGCATTGTCGTCTGGTCATTGCCTGGCAGAATGACCTGTTGCAATGTCCTGTATCTTGCGTCTGAATATCCCATGATTGTTTCTCCTTTAATAGGGCCCTGCCCAGCCTAAGGGCGGGGCTATTGGTTTATAGTGTTGGTTATGTTAGGCTGTCCCACATGATGACCCTGGCCTGTGCTTGTCCCATTGCCGTGGTATGACAAAGGGCAAAACCTCCGAGGTAGAACCATGCTACTCCACGATCTCTACCGTAATCCTGGGGCAACTTACCGCGTATCTCTTCCGGGATAGCGATTGCCTCAGCCACCGTGTCTTCGCCGAAGAAGAAGACAACGCCGGACTTTGCATTCGTCCAGGTGACACCCGCTGTAGAGCCGCGATAGTTATTGATGTTCGTCTGCTCGACAAATCGGCATGTCTCATATCGTCCGATCTCGCCACGCATAATGTGCTGGAAACCGGTTTCAGAATATGACTTGATCGTCTCCAGATCATTTTTCAGCGTTCGATACTCGGCAGGCCTTCCGATAGAATAATAATCCTCGTTCATAAACGGCGGGATGTTTCTCTCTTTCATCTGATCCACTATGGCCTTAACATGCCCACTGCCGAGCGCCACATTATTCGTAGTGGCAGTGCTTCCGGCAGTAGTCAAAGTAATGGCCGTAGTGCTCGTTCCGCCTGTAGGGGCCACCCTGAGCGGAGTCAAGACGAACTGATCGTAAGCCGCCGTGTCCAGGGCCTTCTTACAGTCGTTTTTTAAGACCTTATGAATTATCTCCTTAACCGGCTGCTCAGACAGGTTGTCCAATTTTTCTGTAAACGGTCTTTGTGTTATCGCAATGCCATTTAAGCATTGCATCTCATGCTTTCACATGAGAACAGACTATATCTTCCATTTCTGGAGTCGCGCTCGTGTCGCTTCATCGCCCTCGTCTTTACGTTAGGGCTGTATGCGTTAGTCTTTGAACCTTCAACCGGTTTCCCGGCTGCTTGGCTGCTGATTGCCGAATCCTTAATACTTTTCATGCATTCACATTCACCATTACTGGCCGTGTTGTAGCAATTAAGGCTCTTACGACTTCCCAGCAATTCACGACTTTTTCCTTTGTTTCCTTCTAGTTTAATGGTATAATGCACGGCATATATTCCAAGGAGGTTATTGTTGTGGGAATTTCCAAACAACAAAGAGAAAAAAGGGAGCAAACCTGTCAATGCGGTTGTAACAAAACCTTTTATCCTTTCCCCGTATATGGAAAGAAGGGAGAAGGATTGCGCTATCCGCAATATATCAGAGGTCATCATCCTAATTGCCGAAAGCCACGTCCGGCATGGAATAGGGGTTTGACTAAAGAGGTTTGCCCCACCCTTAATCGAATGGGATTTCAACCAGGGCATAAACCCTTTAATGACTGGAGCCATGTCATTGATAAACAGAGAAACGATTCTGTTTATCGCCAAAAATGGCTTGCGTCCAAAAAAGGTCAAATTCCTTGGAATAAAGGAAAGACTAAAGAACAATATACCAATGGTATAAAATCCGGCCCCGAACATGGAAATTGGTGTGGAGGCCGGGGTGGATATAAAGATACTGCCGCAAGAAAAGAATTTGTGGCAAAGATTCTCAAGAGAGATAACTACACCTGCCAAAGCTGCGGCGATAAAAATAAAAAAGGCCGTGGTTCTAGATGCAATCTTGAGGTTTATCATCTTGTTGCGGTATCTGAAAATCATTCTTTAGCCCTTGATCCTAAAAATGCCATTACTTTATGCCACACATGCCACATTGCAACCGAAAATTACGGTACAAAGCTTATTCATAAAAGAAGAAAACAAGGCCGCTAATTGTTTAACGGAGTTTCCGTATTCCGTGATTGTTAAACTTCCCTGTGTAATCGTGAAGTTGGTTTCCGGCAGAGCATTGGTTTCTGTAAGCGAAGTTCCTGCCGTCCCAACATCCGAATACACATTCCAGTGAAATGTTGCACCCTTATGCAATCCCTGGTGTTCAGGGTCTTTTACATCCGCGAACTGGCGCATTCTCAGACCGGGCTGCACTGCCGTCCTAAGTTCCCGGCTCAGGTTATCGCTGTAAGCATACCCGCCGAGGCTGTCAGTTCCCCATAATTGTCCTGTAGGCATATCAATCTCCTTTTATGCGGGCTGACCTATAATGGAGGTTGCCCGCGCGATTGTCTCATTTGGTTAATAATATCCCGGCGTGATTCCGGTTTTACATCTTCTCCAATCGAAGCCCTTCCTGACGCGGTAAGGGAAGGTTTAGGTTTGGGCCGAGAGCCACCTCCTGCCGATGACTCCTTTTTGGGAGTGTCCGGTTTTGGGGTTCCTGCCATTCCATCCTTCCATTCCCGCACCTTTTCAGCGGCTTTTCTAATAATCTCGCCGTGCGATAATTCGGGGTTGAGTTTCATTAACACCACCGTCTCCTCGTCCACCATCTTGAAAAGACGGGGGTCTTCGGCCAATTCTCTGAAATCACGGTTGAAGTCCGAAATAGCCGTATCAAGCTCTATGTCCTGTTTCAATTCCCCCTTGAGTTCGGCCTTTAATGAGGTCTTTAACTGCCCTATATCCACGGGAGCGTTTTGCGACGAATACATTATTTCCGGTAGAACAGCCGCCAGGCTCTCTACCGGGTTCTCGTCTTTAAGCAGGGCATCCACTATTCTCTGGGCCGCGTCGCGGTAAGCGTCCTGAGATAGCTTTCCCGCCTCTTTCTTCTGCTCAAGTCCCTGTAGAATCTTGAGCGTCTTCTCTTCTCTTTGAGAAAGCGCGGCTCCCATATCTGCCAGATGCCGTTCTTTTTGTTCGAGTTCCCTTTGCAGCTTCGTCGCCTGTTCGAGTCTCTTGTCAGCCGCCGCGCCTTTCTGGTAGCCGCGTGTTACCCTGTCCAAAGACTCATCAACTTCTTGTCCATCTACCTTAAGCCGGATTTTGGCTGTCGCGGGGACTTTGATTTCTTGCCCCTGGTCGTCAAGGAAAGTTAAAACAATGCCGTCCTGTTTAGGGATAGGCTTTTCTTCTTCCTTGACTTCGCCTTCATCCGTCTTTATTAATTCCTTATCGCCATCCTCGTCAGAGGTCGGCAATTCTTTTTTTTGCGTCTCATCTCCTTCATCTTCTTTTACTTCCACTCCCTGGGTAGGCAAATACTCCCTCCCGGAAGCCTCGGCCCGTTTTTTAATAAGAGCCTCGTAGTCGATTTCTCTTTTCGATAGTATTTGTTTTGATACGCCCGCGTCCTGGGTAGCATCTGCCTCTAACATGACTTGCTCCTTTTGATTTGGAATAAAAAAAGCCCGGAATCATGGCTGTTACACCACAATCCCGGGCTCTAATAACTCTTGCGAGTAAAGACTAACCGGCTATTTGAATCTTAACACGGGCTTGACATCGCTCACCTTCCCCTGATTCACGTTTATAATTATCTGCTCAGTATTGTCGCATAGAAAGCCTAGAGATTGCAAACATTTATTTAGAATCTGCTTCCAGTTTTGTTCCGATGAAAGTTTGGGGCTGATAACTTTCTGCATTACTTCTTCTTTGATTTCTCTTTGAACTCCGGGTTATGCTTCACAGCTTGGGCCACCTTCTCAAAGTTATCACGAGCCTTCTCACTCTTAAATTCTCTGACTGTTCCATCCGACATTTTCAGTTTATCTTTGCCTATTTTCATGGTTTTTCCTCCGCGGTAGTATCCTCATAGTCACTTTCCAGAGAAAATTTAGCCTGCTCGCCGGCTTCTATCTGTTCGGACAGCCACGCTTCAAAAAGCTCCGGCACATGCGCCAGGGCTTGCAGTTTTAACAGCTCTTCCGGTTTATCATGGGGCACATCCCTGAACTTAAGGAATAGCTCTTCCCGGTACAACTTGGCCCGGCCTAAAAGATATTGTCCTACATCAGAGCCTATAAACTCCCCGCATTTCTGCCCCATGTTGATTTCGGCTATAAACCCTTCTCTCTCTTCCGGTTCCATTATATCCCTTGCCTTCCCGTAGTGGCCTTAAACGCCAGTTCATTCTGGATATTCATGGCCTTGACACCTTCAATGTCCCGTTTTGTCTTGATATTCTCCAATTCAATCCCCAGCCTTTGTTCTAACTCCGCCATCGTTATACCTTCCTGGCTGGCCATCTTCGCGTAGGCAATTTCAAGCTCATTAGCCAGCCTCATCTGGGCAATCTCGGCATTAATCCGGATTTCCTGCATCCTTACCTCAACCATCGGATCGTCTTGCTGTTCCGATGGCGCAAAACTCTCTTCGGTCTGGTCGATAAACCTGGAGCCGTCCCTGTATCCTATGGCGCCGAATATTTCCTTAGTAACCTCATCCATCTTTAGCCTGCCGATTATCCACGGAGCTACCTTCGCGATTGATTCTATGCCGAATAATAGTCTCGATACTTTTTTGATCGGATCGGTATTGCCAAATCCAACGTTTACCGATGCCTCTATCTGGTGCTGCTCGTCAACCGGGTTCTCCGGATCTCTGAACTTATTCAATATTTCTTCGGTTTCATAGGTTTGTTCCAAGATCAAAACTTGCGCCAACACAGGCTCGCACCATGTTTCTACGAACGTCCGCATCATATACTCGGTTG
>JASEGX010000210.1 GCA_030017815.1 Thermodesulfobacteriota bacterium
GCCAACGGCGAGAGCGACCGCAGGGAGCGGTAACCCGGAGTGCAAAGCTATGAGCCGACGAACAGACAAAATCGTCAGGATGAACGATTTTGAACAGCTTTGCTGGCCCGAAGGGCGAGCCACAGGACGTGGCGAGTAAATGGCATACAAGGCCAAGTCTCCGGGCAAGTCAGCACAACATGACGAAGCCCTGGGTTTGGGAGATATGGTAAATGCCGCGGTTGTGTAGCGAAAGTCCACGTCCTTATCCGGGGAGATCTGCTCAACGAGCGTCCTTGGATTGCTACGGGAGCCGGGCTGAGGCCCATTTCGAAAGGAATGGATACGTCACCGTACCCTAAAGCAGCCCAGGAAGCGTCCCAAGGGGTAACCCATGGGGTGATTGAGCAGAAGTCAGCAGAGGCCATAGTAGCTAAACGCCCTCTTTAATCGGAGGGACATGGTGAAGGGCCGAACACAGAGGAGGGTAATGAGCGTCAATGAGTTTTCATGACACAATGAATCCGGATGGAGGAGTGAACATGGAGCACGTCATTGAAAAGCCAAACCCAAATGTGAACCTGCTGCGGGTGAACATTCACTATCCGGCTACGGCCCGATAGGCTCTGTGAAGCGCCCCGTGCGGACCCGCATGCGGGGTGCTGTGGGGGCTGGGGGATAACCCCCCGGGCTACCCGATTAGCGATCTCCTAATCTATAGAGGATCGCAAGCTCGAGTCCCCCGTGGGTTATTCCCCTGAACCTATCTTGGCTGGGGCGTAGTATAACGGGTGACGGAACTAGCTGCCCTTGCTCCGCCTTGTCTCTATAGAGATACAGGCAGACGACGAAGAGTCCAGAGACTGCGTTGAGCACGTTCTTGAGGCAGGCCCTGTGGTATTCAGTATGCCTGTGATGCTTAGTCTTGTTGTATGCCGTCCACCAATAGGGTGGATTATTGGGCCTGCGCCAATTAACCCAAGGTTTCAGACGCAGGCCGTACCTGGGTGCAAGCACCTCAAACCGTGGGATCATAGGAAAAGCTCGCACGATCTCTTCTCTGTACTGATTGATCCCGTCGGCTCGCGAGGTAGGGTTCACAGCGCGGCAAAGCTGCTTGCATACAACATCCACTTCAGCGGCGGCAGTCATGAGGAGGCGGGCCATTTCAACCGAGAAGCATTTGTAGTTTTTTTTATCGAACTCTACGAACCGAGATAGCTCTATCAAATCTGCCTCGGTAGAAAGAAAGTAATTCCAATGGGCATCTGTCTTAGTGGCTGTGATTGACATTTTTTACTCGCTAACGTTTCGGCTGACATGACCGGCCACAAACGATGGCTTGAAAACATGGCAGGTTTATTCCGGTTCAGGTCGAGCCGATTGTTATGTTTATTCATTAAACATTCTTTCTCTAAGTTCCTCACATGCCCCGTCTAACCCCGGAAACATTGAACCGGCCGTGATCCCCATAAAAGAAAGCTCCTGCATGACTCTATTCCTTTCTGAAACGGAAATATCTATTGCCGTGAGGTACCTACATTCTTTTTGGGCCTCTTTTTCTTTTATATACGATTCTATATCGTCAATATTTGTTACAGTGGTAACTGATTGCTGAGGAATTAGTCGTTCATTTTCAATTGCAAGGAACTCCATAATAGACAGATGAAGACCTGCAACATTTAACATTATCAGTTGGCTCCAGTGGTTTCTCCAATTTTCTTCATCAAAAATGTATATTCTTACAAAATTTTCACTTTTTTCGTTCTTAGGTATCCCTCTAAACGCAAAGAATGCGGCAACATAGGGGGAGTACGTCCAATCCAGCAATGGAGTTGGATAGCCGTGATGCTGAACTAAATTTAGAAACGCTCCATTTTCATTTGGTATCTCAAGATTAAACACATGCGAAGTTCTTCCGCTTAAATGCCGATGCAAGCGAGGAATGTCATCACGTAAAAAACGTGTTAAATCATATCTGCCTTTCCTGTGAAAGGCTGTTCTCAGTTTCCAAGGTTTTCGCTGCCCCCGAAAAAGATTCTTTTGCTTTGATAGTGTGGAAACGAAACTTTTATATTCTTCCCAAGTTTTAATATCTCCCTTAACGTCCGAAGAAGTGGTAAGTGGTTTTCTGGTTATGTTGCTCTCCACATTGGTGCCTAAATCGGTCTTTGCCTTCAAGTGAAGTTCATTCTCTTCAAAACGTATGTTTACAGTTGCTTCGCTGGAATGGGTAATACCTGGGTATAAATTCTGAATATCCTTCCATGAACATGGTTGGCCAGTTCGCGGGTCCACAGGCATAGTATAAGCTTTGAAATTGGTCTCGGCTTCTTTGTCCGGTGTCTGGAAAAATCCAGCCGAGGCTGGCAGTTCTTTCTTATCCGGCAATACAAAAGCCACCCCGCCGTAGTTTTTTTCGAGATCATCGATATCTGCAATAATCTGGCCTTCTATATCGCCTTTTATTCTCCCTATCCATTGCCCTTTCAAAATTTACTCCTTACATGAAACATAACGTCGCGCTCAGCCGAGCCCGCTTACGGGCGTCGTCTACAGCAACAGGTTAAGTGTCGCGGCGCTTATTTCCACATGACCTCCCAATTGTGCAGATATGGCGCAAGCTGGTCTGCAAACCTCGGATAATTGAGATGGCGTTTTTTGTTCGACGGATCATGGGGTCTGCCGTTCTTCCCGGGTGTCCGAACCCATTTCTCAAAGTCGCCAACAAGCCAGCTATTCAACTGGAAAGTGGGTACGACATAGAATTGCAGATCCTTTGTCGCGGGCGTGAGATTTACAAGGACGGTGAAGTCTTCCTTTCTACCAAGACCGCGAAAAATTTCCCCATCTTTCTTCACCACCCACTGCCAATCCGTGTATTCGGCGGACTTTGTTTTCACTCGGACCCGTATCGTTTTTGGGCCTTTCGTTGCGAGAATGTCAAAAGCCGGCGCGTTGCGCGGGGCTAAGGCTGCGACCACTCCGCGTTTCAACAACTCGGCCGCGACGTAGAACTCACCTGCGTTCCCGATGAGTGTTCCTTCACCGCTCTTGATCCGTCCAGCCATTGGCGACACTTAACATTATATATTATATCGACTCGACTTTTTTCATCGAGATCTGCATTTAGAGGTAATCGTATAAGAATTTGCTGAATAACACAATAAGAAAAAATCCATTTAAATATTAGAGAGATAGGGTCGATAAGACAAAGAATACATCGGCTTTCCAAGCAGAAAAGGTGCATGCTTTTTCGTAGCATTATTATCCCGTATCATGTAACTTAATCCGTCAAATCGCAGATGCGCCGGGGCGTAAACCTGGCCGGGAATAGGAAGTAACCAAATTGGATCAAACAAAAGTGGTAGAAATATTTACAGACGGGGCCTGTAGTGGTAACCCTGGGCCGGGCGGATGGGGTGTTATCCTGCGCTCTGGGAAATACGAAAAGGAGCTATCCGGATTCAGTCCGGACACCACCAATAACCGCATGGAGCTTCTGGCCGCTATACGGGCGCTGGAAAGCTTAAAAAAGTCGTGCCGGGTTATATTAACCACGGATTCGTCCTACCTCAAAAACGGCATCACCATCTGGATACATGACTGGAAAAAAAGAGGCTGGCGTAAGAGCAATAAAAAGCCGGTGGAAAATGTGGATTTGTGGCAGCGGCTGGACACTCTGGCATCCCGACACAATATCGAATGGCGCTGGATCCGCGGCCATCAGGGACACCCGGAAAATGACCGCGCCGACCGGTTAGCGGTTTCCGC
>JASEGX010000211.1 GCA_030017815.1 Thermodesulfobacteriota bacterium
TATCCAATCGGTCGAAATACATTGATGCCTCACCTTTTGAACGTTACCAATTTATTATACCCCTAAGGTTCGTTGATCAATACATACTGCCAGACTTATTTAGTAAAGTGCGCTTTAGTGTTTCCCAGGTCTGCATACATAAAGCAAAAAATCCACCCACCAAGCCGGCGCTACCGGCTCCAACCGGGCAACCAACCTGCCCGCAAAAAGGACATACGGCGAACATCGCATACAATCCTGAAAAGGCAAGTCCCCAACGGAGAAAGCGAAATAATGGACCAAGAAGCGGGTGCCTTCTGGCAGCATTGGCTTTGGTTATCCTTCGCAATAATTTTCTGTCTTCATTTGTAAGCCTTAACATAACGTATCCTTTATATCCCTGGTTGTGCCTTTCCGCCCCCTGATTTTCTATTCTTTGGTAAAATCACTGTAAAAATCGATCCCTTACCCAATTCGCTCTCCACCCGGACCCTTCCCCCGTGGCCCTCTACAACGGCCTTTACTATAGCTAAGCCTAAACCGAAGCCTTCCTTCTTTTCTGTACTTTCCCCTCGATGGAAGGGATCAAAAATATACGGCAGGTCTTTGGCATTTATGCCGACTCCCTGGTCAATAATCTTGACTATAACATCTTGATCCGTTTCCTGAGTCACAATAGTAATCTTTCCTTTCTCTTTGGAAAATTTAAGGGCATTGTCTAATAGGTTGTTAAAAACTCTATGCAGACGGTTGGCATCAGCCTCAATGATGGGTAAGGGTTCAGCATCTGCAAGCTCCAGCCTAATCCCCCGCTGTACGGCCTTGGGCTGATAGGTCTCAAAAAGCTCCAGCAGTTCCCGGTCTAAGGATGTGGCACTAAAGTTTAGTTTTAATTCACCAGCCTGCAAATGCGAAAGTTCGAGGAAATCGTTGACTAAAGATTCCAGCTCGCCTGCCTCTTTTGCGATAATCCCCAGGTACTTGTGTTGCTCCTCTTTGCCTATATCGGCTGTCTTACTCCGGAGACGGAGTGCGAATCCCCCCAAAATGACAAGAGATGATTTCATGTCATGGGCGATCATGGAGACAAGATTGGCCTTTTGGCGTTCCAGAGTTTTTATATAGGAAATGTCTTGGAAGGCCTCCACGCCGCCAATAAGCTTTCCGCCAGCGTCTAACAACCCGGCAACATTCTTTCTTACCGGGATGGTATTTCCATGCTTGTTTTGGATGGTAGTCTCAAGTTGTAAAATAGGCCTTTCGCGATCGAGGACTGTCTTTAATGGGCAATTGATCTTGCACATCCCACCTCGCAGAATTTTACCGCAATAACGTCCTATTACCTCCTCTGCCGAATAACCGGTCATTTTCTGAGCCCAAGGATTAAAGCTGGTGATCCTTAATTTAGAATCAACGGTAAAAACACCAACCGGTAGGCTATCAATGATAAATCTGTAAAAAGTTAGATCATGAGATATCCTGTTATTCTCTTTGGCCACTGAATCTTTATCATTCATAGGAGCCCCTCAACAATTAGTATAAGTTGTCCTTTAACAAAAGGCTACTATCTTTCTTTCTTAAGGCATGGATCCTGGTTCCTGTGTATGTTGTCCGGTTTGAAGAGATTGCCGGATATACATTTTGCCACTTAAACGCCCCCCCTGGGGCAGGGTGCCTGTCGTGGATTGCCTCATTGTCGAGTCTGCCTGGCGGCATCAAAGACCGAGGGTAAAAATTAAGTCTCATAGCGGTCACCTTCTTTTTTGTTACACACAGAAGGGGCTCTCCTGCCGAAAATAATGTCAAGTGTAGGAGCAGCATCCTTACTGCGAGACGAAGTACAACCCAAAAAACGGCCCCAAGGTTGCACCCCGGGGGCCGTCCCGTTGGCAACACAGACAGGCGAGACGCCTGTCCTACTACTCAACTACTCAACCACTCATCACTAAATCCCCCCTCACCCCCCTTTGGAAAAGGGAGAACCTCTTACCCCCCCTTTTGATAAAGGGGGGATGGGGGGATTTTTTAGAAACTAAGCGTCAGGCTGTGGTCAACCTGATAGACATCGTCCGTGTTGTAGTTATTAGCAGCCGCACCCTTGAAGAAGTCGCCTGTCCAGAGGTAACCAAAGTGCAGCTCGTAGGCCAGGTTGCTCATGAGCTGATATTTCAAGCCCAGGTCAAGCTCAGTGCCGAACTCGTCATTCTGGTAGAGGCCGTTGTTGACTTTGTCCGCATAAGCCACACCCAAGGCGCCGCGTACGGCCAACTGTGGGTTAACTTCGTAGTCGGCATATATCCAATACGCCTGCGAGCCGGTAGCAGTAGAACCGGTGGGATTATCAAACTGCGAGCTGTTGGAGTAACCGGCCTTCCTCGTGGTATCCATGAGCGAGGTGTTGAGGATGTTACAGTACGGCCCGTAGAGGATATAGAGGGGCTGGAAGTCCAGGCCGGAGGCCGGGCCCACGTCATAGTCAGCGTCGCCGGTATTGTCATCACCGGAGGTGAAGGCAGTGGCCACACCGACCGTGAGCGCTTCCTTCTTCATGCCGAGATTGACATAGTAGCCCCAACCGCCCCGGTCGATATCCTGGGTGGCGCCATAGTAATCCCTATAGTCGCCGTTATTAATCATGAGCTCGCCCTCGAAGAACCAGGTATTGGTCGGGTCATTAGCCTTCAGGCCGAAGACGTAGTCATACTGATTGGCTTTCCAGATACCAGGTTCAATTGAACCCGCAGGTAGTGCCGCTGATTCGCTACGGTCGCGTACATAGTTAATGCCCGCGCCGATGGAGTAACAAGGCTGGGCATAGCTGAGGACGAGTGAATAGCGGTCGATGTCCTCATCTGCAGCGTTGTTGCCGGAGGTAGCGCTGTTTTCCTGCCGTTTCTCCATGAAGGCGTTTAAGCCGAAGCCGTTCCACAGCGGCGAGGTATATTCGATGCGGTCTAAGCACATCTCGGTGTTGGCCCAACCCGTAAAATAGGTGTAGTTACCGGCCATGCGGCCCACCATAAGGGTCCCCTTAGGCGTGGCCCATTCGATATAGGCGGCATCCCAACTGATGTTTGTGGCGTCAGCGCCAAAGGCATCTACGCCGACCTCACCGGCACAGGAGCAGGCGCCGCTGGTCTTGTCACTGCCCCACATCTGGTTGTTAAAGATGCCGATGGCGGTATGGAGTTTCAGGTTGTCGGTTATCTTGAAAACCGGCTCGATGCACAGGAAATGATCCCACCAGGCCTCCGGGCTGCCGTAAGTGAAGTCTGTAGCGCCGATGGTCGGTACATCACCGGGCGTGGGATTATTCCACGGGGTGATCGTGCCCCGGTCGGCATTGCTCTGATAGAACCCCCGCACCTGGTAGTAACCGCTGATGCTTACATCCACGGCCATGACCGGCAGCGCCATGGCGGCCACAAACAACACAGTCCACAAAAGTACAAGGTCTTTCCTCATAGTCCTTCTCCTTTCTTCCTTATCTGTTTTTTTCTGACACTGACTCTTCCACCCTCTCTTGACCTTTAATTGCTCTACCCATCTCTGTTCACTAAACAACGGAGACAATCCCTCAGTGTGCTTATCCCGCACGAGTGATACATTAAGACAGGAATATCCCCGGCCCTTGCTATGCCCATCACCTCCCCCTTTGCTTTGTGAGAGACCTTATTGGTAAAAATTACCAGGGCATCAACATTTTTAATTTTCAACGGGATATTAGCCTTGAACTTGGTAAACACTTTGAGTTCAACTCCCAATCTTT
>JASEGX010000212.1 GCA_030017815.1 Thermodesulfobacteriota bacterium
ACTTTACGCTGAAAATCTATCAGGCTTTCTGCAACTAATTCGGAGAAGAACCATAAATTTTAAAAAAGAGGGAAGAAACATGGCCAGAGTATTCGAAGGCAAGATACGGGCCGAAGGGCTCAAGATAGCCATTATCATCAGTCGATTTAATGACTTTATCGGTGAACGCCTTATGGGCGGGGCTATGGATGCCTTGTTGCGCCACGGCGCGAGCGAAAAGGATATTGATATATACAAGGTTCCAGGGGCCTTTGAGATTCCGCTGGTGGCCAAAAAAGCGGCTACCACCGGTAAATATGATGTTGTAATCTGTCTGGGCGCGGTCATCAGAGGGGCAACGCCACATTTTGAATACGTCAGCGCCGAAGTCTCCAAGGGAATCGCCCAGGTATCCCTGGATACCGGTGTCCCCCTGGCTTTTGGTATTCTTACCACGGACACTATTGAGCAGGCCATTGAACGCGCCGGAACTAAAGCAGGCAACAAGGGATGGGACGCGGCCCTGGCCGCTATTGAAATGGTCAATCTTATTAAGGCCATTCACCGCAAAGACACAAAGGAAACCTGAGCCTTGCGTTTTTTGCCTGCCCCCGTAGGGAGGAACCGACCGTATCGGGGCGCCTTGGCAGCGGACTGTTAGGACTGCCGGAACCTCTTTGAAAGACTTATCGTATGGGTATTCGCCGTAAGGCACGAGAAAGCGCTCTCCAAATATTGTACGAAATGGACCTGACCGGGTTGGGGGCGGAAAAGGCGATGTCCGCCTTTTGCTCATCATTTAATATTCCGGAGCAGGCACACGATTTCTGCTTACGGCTGGTCAAGGGTGTCGAGACCCATCGGGGACAAATAGATGCTTTAGTTAATAGGCATTCTGAGCACTGGCGGCTGGATCGAATGTCGCGGGTGGATCGGAACATCTTGCGGCTGGCTGCTTTTGAACTCTTGTATTGTGACGACATCCCTCCTAAGGTAACTATCAATGAGGCAGTAGAGCTGGGTAAAAAATTTGGGACCGAAGACTCCGGTCCTTTTATAAATGGAATACTGGACGCCATCTACGACGCCAAAATAAAAGGCGCATAGCTGACGGCTCATGGCTATGAACTATGAACCATGAGCTATCAGCTATGCCAGGGTGGGAGTGATAAGACTTGGTTATGACGGACGTACAAGCGAATAACTACGCCTTTCAAGAAATAGAGACGCGCTGGCAGGCGTATTGGAAGGCGAATAAGACTTTTAAGACCGAAGCAGACGGTACAAAGGATAAATTTTATCTCCTTGAAATGTTCCCTTATCCCTCAGGCAGAATTCATATGGGGCATGTCCGTAACTATACCATAGGGGATGTCTTTGCGCGCTACAAGCGGATGAGAGGCTATAACGTACTCCATCCCATGGGCTGGGATGCCTTTGGGCTTCCGGCGGAAAATGCCGCCATAAAACATAAAATTCACCCTGCCCGGTGGACATACGAGAACATCAATTATATGCGTTCTCAGTTACAAAAAATGGGATTTAGCTATGACTGGGATCGGGAGATTGCCACTTGCGATCCCGGCTACTATCGTTGGGAACAGCTATTTTTCATACGGATGCACCAGAAGGGGCTGGCATATCGCAGGGAATCTCCGGTTAACTGGTGTGAAAAATGCGGCACGGTCCTGGCTAACGAACAGGTCGTGGGAAGTGGTGTCTGCTGGCGCTGCGACACGCCGGTTACTACCCGCCGGTTGAAGCAGTGGTTCTTTAGAATCACGGCTTACGCCGAGGAGCTGCTGGCGGAATGCGACCGTCTCACCGGCTGGCCTGAAAAAGTGGTTACCATGCAAAAAAACTGGATCACTAAGAGTGAAGGGGCCGAGATCCATTTTCCTATCGAAGGTTCGGATAAAAAGATAACGGTATTTACCACCCGGCCGGACACCATATTTGGAGCCACTTTTATGAGCCTGGCGGTTGACCATCCGTTAGTCCTTGAACTTTCCCGTAGCGCCTCCCAGGAGGCCGCTGTGCTGGCCTTTGCAGAAAAAGAGAATCGTGAAAAAAGATCGCGTATCGGGGGCGAAGACTTCGAGAAGGAAGGCGTCTTCACGGGGGCCTATTGTTTGAATCCCCTTACCGGCCGGCGTATGCCCATATTTGCGGCCAATTTTGTCTTAATGGAGTATGGGTCCGGCGCGGTCATGGCCGTACCGGCACACGATCAGCGTGATTTTGAATTTGCCCGCAAGTACGGTCTGGAAGTTGTGGTGGTTATTCAACCGCCGGGAGAGAAACTCTCCCCTGAAAATATGACTGAAGCCTATGTCGAAGAAGGCACAATGGTCGACTCCGGTCAATTCAACGGCATGAACAGCAACGAGGCTAAAGAGGCTATTGTCCGCCATCTTGAAACAACCGGCCTGGGTAAAAAGGCGGTAAGTTATCGGCTGCGGGACTGGGGGATATCCAGACAGCGCTACTGGGGTACGCCAATACCTATTATTTACTGTGATACATGTGGCGCTGTACCCGTACCGGAAAAAGATCTGCCGGTTGTCCTTCCCCTGGATGCCGAAATAGATGAAACCGGCCGCTCACCTCTTCCACGGCTCAGTTCCTTTGTCAACACCACGTGCCCTTCCTGCGGCCAGGCCGCCCGCCGGGAAACAGACACCATGGATACTTTCGTTGAGTCTTCATGGTACTTTGCCCGCTATACCTGCCCTGACTACACGGAAGCCCCCCTTGACCGGGCCGGGGTCGATTACTGGCTGCCGGTTGACCAATATATAGGCGGGGTAGAGCATGCCATACTCCACTTATTATATGCGCGCTTTTATACCAAGGTGCTGCGTGATCTGGGCTGGCTTAATATAAACGAACCGTTTAAAAATCTCCTTACCCAGGGGATGGTCATAAAAGACGGGGCAAAGATGTCAAAGTCCAAGGGCAATGTGGTCGATCCCGATGACCTTATAAACCGCTACGGCGCGGATACAGTACGCCTTTTTTGCCTGTTTGCCGCTCCTCCGGAACGCGACCTGGAGTGGAGTGACCAGGGCGTGGAAGGCGCCTATCGTTTCTTGAATCGGATATGGCGCCTCGTAACTGAAAACCGGGTTACAATAGCCCAATCTCCGGCTGTAATCAATGTATCTGAACTAAAGGGCGAGGCAAAGGCGCTGCATCGGAAGATTCATCAGACCATTAAAAAAGTCGGCGCTGATATTGAGGACAGATTCCATTTCAACACCGCTATAAGCGCCGTAATGGAACTGGTCAATGATGCTTATGGTGTCATCGGCTTAGGCGATAAAAATTCACAGACCCTGGCCGTCTTGAAACTGGCGATAGAGACCGTTATCATATCACTCTCACCATTCGCGCCCCATATTGCGGAAGAGCTGTGGCAAACTATGGGGCATAAAGAACTGCTCTCGTCAGCTTCCTGGCCTTCCTATGATGAAAAAGCAGCCCGCCAGGAAAAAATAGAGCTTGTTGTTCAGGTCAACGGCAAAGTACGCAGCCGTGTCGAGGTGGATGCCGGGCAAGGAGAATCCGAGATCAAAGAAGCTGCCCTTAGCGACCTGCGTATCAAAGAATGGATTAAGGAAAAAGAGATTAAAAAGGTCATCATAGTCGGGAATAAATTGGTAAACATCGTGGTTTAGGATTAAAAGAGGTTATTTTAAAATGAGGATCATCTCCAAATTAGTTGATAAAAAGATGGGAGATATAATGTGATTTCAA
>JASEGX010000017.1 GCA_030017815.1 Thermodesulfobacteriota bacterium
CCCCAGGTCATAGAGGCCTATTTAGGAGAACCGGAAGGTGCTTGAGGTTGGTGATATTCATATAAGCTATGGCGGCATCCAGGCCCTCAAGGGTATAAGTTTCAGGGTTAAGGCCGGCCGGATAGTTACCCTTATCGGGGCCAACGGCGCGGGCAAGAGCAGTATTTTGAAGACTATCTGTGGCCTGGTTAAGGCTCAGAAAGGATCCATCCGGTTTGAGGGAAGGGAGATTAAAGGCCTTGCCCCGCACTGGGTCACCAGGTGTGGTATCACCTTGGTGCCGGAGGGACGGAGGGTCTTTGCCAATCTCAGTATCTCGGAGAATCTGAAACTGGGGGCCTATTTTCGCCGGGACCGGGAGGGAATAGAAGAAGACATGGAGTGGATTTTTTTTACCTTCCCCCGGTTGAAGGAACGCCTGTATCAACAAGCCGGGACGCTTTCCGGGGGCGAGCAACAGATGCTGGCCCTGGGCCGCGCCCTGATGGGCAGGCCAAGACTTCTTATGCTGGATGAACCGTCTTTGGGGCTTTCTCCGCGGCTGGTAAGTGAAGTATTCGCGGTTATGCGGCAGATTCATGCGCGTGGGACAACCATCCTCCTGGTGGAACAAAATGCCAATGCTGCCCTACGCCTGGCCCATCATGCTTATGTCCTGGAAACCGGCCGGATCGTACTGGAGGGAAGCGGAGAGGAACTTTTGGCTGATCCCGGTGTTCAAGAAGCATATCTGGGTAAGATCACATTAATGTAGGACAGTTATCCATTCTTTGAGTTATGTATAGCGTAAGTAAATCAGCTCCTCTGGCTGACCGCATGAGACCCCGGACTGTAGACGAAGTCATTGGCCAGAGACATGTGCTTGCAGAGGGGAAATTAATCCCCCGCCTGCTCAAGGCCAAAGAGATCCCTTCTCTTATTTTCTGGGGACCGCCCGGATCCGGCAAGACCACCCTGGCCTATATCCTGGCCCGGGCCGTTGAGGCTTATTTTGTTAGCTTTTCGGCTGTACTATCCGGAGTAAAGGACATCAGGGCGGTAGTTGCTGAGGCCGAGGCCCAAAGAAAGGATAGCGGACGTAGAACCATCCTCTTTGTCGATGAGATTCATCGGTTCAATAAGGCCCAACAGGATGCCTTTCTACCGTATGTAGAAAGCGGCTTAATTACCCTTATCGGGGCCACCACGGAAAATCCCTCTTTTGAGATAATAAACCCGCTTTTGTCCCGTTCCCGGGTAATTGTTTTAAAACCACTTACTGAAGACGATCTTAAAGAAGTGCTTAAACAGGCCCTTACGGATAAGGAAAGAGGCCTGGGAGATATTTGTGTCAATTTATCCGGGGAGGCCCTTGAGCATATCATCTCCGCCGCCCAGGGGGACGCCCGGTTCGCCCTGACCAGTTTAGAGGTAGCCGCCTTACTGGCCTTACCTGATGAAAAAAGGAACCGCCATATCGATCTTAAGCTGGCGGAAGAGGCGGTACAGAAAAAAGCGCTCGCCTATGACAAGGATGGGGAAGAGCATTACAATATCATCTCTGCCTTCCACAAAAGTCTCAGGGGAAGCGACCCGGATGCCGCCCTTTACTGGCTGGTCAGGATGCTGGCCGCCGGAGAAGAGCCGCTGTACATAGCCCGCCGGATGATAAGATTCGCATCCGAAGATGTGGGTAATGCCGATCCCCAGGCCCTACAGGCAGCCATGGCCGCCTTGCAGGCCTACCAGGCCCTGGGCAGCCCGGAAGGAGAACTGGCCCTGGCCCAGGCCGCTCTATATTTAGCCACGGCTCCGAAGAGCAATGCCGTATATATGGCCTTTCTGGAAGGGCAAAAGGACGTGGCCAGAACCGGCAGCCTGCCTGTCCCCTTACATATCCGTAATGCCCCGACCGGACTGATGAAGGATTTGGGGTACGGACGCGGCTATAAGTATGCCCATGACTTTCCCGAGGCCCTGGTAGCACAAGAACACCTGCCGCCGGAAATAAGAGGGCGTATTTATTACCGTCCTACTAAGCGAGGTATGGAGAAGATTATCGGTGAGCGCTTAAAAAAGTGGCGCGAATATCTGGCCTCATTTCAGCCTGGTAGTAGAGGCGGCAAAACATGAGCTTAAAGGGGGATAGGGATGATAATTCTTATTCCATAAAAAATACATAATTACATAAAGTTCCAACTGGAGGCAATTTTTCTATTTTTTAACTCTTGACAAAGTTTTCTGGCTATAGTATTGAGAGTTTCAGTAAATGAAGTACAGTTCATTTTTTATTCGAGATAACATCTAAAAGCTAAAAGATAAAAAGGAGGAGTATAAATGGCAACGATTGATTTCAAAGGAAAAACCTATGAGGTAGATGAAGACGGTTTCTTGGCCGGGGGACTCGCTGATTGGGATGAAGGATGGGTAGATTACGTAAAGGACATAGAAGGTATCCCTGTGGTAGGCGATGAACATTGGAAGTGCGTCAATTTCTTGCAGGACTATTATAAGAAAAACGGCATTGCCCCAATGGTAAGGATATTTTCTAAGGTAACGGGCTATCCACTTAAGAAGATCTATGAGCTTTTCCCCTCCGGACCGGGTAAGGGAGCCTGTAAGATGGCTGGCCTTCCGAAGCCGACCGGCTGCGTATAACCAGCGTTATCTTCTGTAGGAAAGAGAGACAAAGGGCATAGGTCTGCCAGAAAGTGGGCCTATGCCTTTTTCCGTCTGTGCCTGTATTGATTGCTTATTTTTTGACTGCGGAGACCAGTCTGGATATCCAAAGAGGTGCTTTTAAATCAGGAACTCAGGTGTCTTTTAATAAAATCCTGATGGACTTTGTTGATTAATGGCCTGTACTTATCAGGCTTAATCTGAGACCCCTTTAGCCCGCCCCGAAGGTTTATTTCAGATAAGTATAGCTTGTTGTTTAGCATCAGGTCGATATGGGCATATGGAAAATGCGCCTTTTTCATTACCTTGAGGCAGAAAGCCCGTTCTTTTTTACTTAAGGTGTAGGGGCGGCTTTCTCCTCCAAAGTAGAGGTTGTGACGAAAATTGTATGGGTTGATCCTCTCATAGGCTTCCACATAATCACCGATAATTATTACCCTTATGTCTCTAACATTTTTAACAAATGGCTGGACAACAAAGGGAAATTCCATCAGGCCTAATGACGCATGATTGTAAACCGCCTCAATAGACGGCCAGACGTTAATACCCAGGCCGCAGTTGAGTCGATCTTGTTTGGTAACCACCTCCTTGATGTTATGGGCATTATAGTTGGTAATCTGCTCGATTAGATCTCGCTTATCCCGGGCTACAAAGGTATGCTCTACCATAAAGTTGCCCAAGATATAGACTTGTGTGGCTTTTGAACGGCTGGTAGCCTGAGCGAGGGCCGGCGGGAACAGCCTGACCCCATTTTCGACCAGATGGAGAAATTTTGCCTCCTCATTTTTTTTAAGATTGAGGAGTCCAATCACTATATCGCCCCTGGTTAAGGTATAATATTTCTCGGAGAAGGTTTTCATGTCGGTGATAACCGTTCGGGGGTGCATTCCTGTCTTTCTCGCTTTTTGGATAAGGGTTAAAAGAGCATTTCCAGAAAATGCTTGTGAAATTGGGTTAAATCCTCATCACATTCGTTACAATAGAATTTAATCTCACCAAATACCTGTGAATCGTCACTTATAGGCGTAAAACTACCGTCCTCGTTTTGTGTGTAGCGTGTGGTAAGAATCACTCCTTCGGCAACCTCATAGAAATCTGTGTCATTGCCACAAGTAGGACATACTATTCTTATTTTAGTTGGAAGTTTTATCGCGGCTTTTTTAGTACTGGTTCGCATTGGTCAGGACCTGTCAAGATAATTTTCCTAAGCAATATACTTTAACTTATCTAAAAAACAAACCTTATTTAAAAAGTATGGATGATGAGGATGTTGTATAAAAAACCCTGTTAGTATGTGAGGGTCAACGGCTTTTGCCATCCCCTTGACTGCGGTCACGCTGCCAGCGGAAAACAGGTCGGCGGCTTTCCTTCCAATAGGCCGGAGTGAGTAAAACAGCCACTGTATAAAGTTCAAGACGTCCAGCCAACATGCATATTATAAGTATAAACTTGGAAAGAGCCGGTAGATGGCCAAAGTGTTGCGCAGACCCGACTAGTCCTAAACCTGGTCCGATATTGTTGAGAGTAGCAGCTACCGCACTTATGCTCGTAACAATATCAAGCCCCTGACTGCTCACCAGTAAGCTCGCTACTATAAATACGACGAGATACAGGAAAAAGAACCCTAAGATAGCCTGCATAACCTCTGCCGGTACCTTCTGCCCGCCGAGCTTAACCACCTTGACTGCCCGGGGATGCACGAGTTGCACCATCTGGATGCGCAGGTAACGCCAGAGCAGTAGTATGCGCACGTGTTTTATTCCGCCCCCGGTAGAGCCTGCGCACCCGCCGAAAAACATCAATACGATGAGCAAGAGCTGGCAGATATAAGGCCACTTGTCAAAATCGGTGGTCCCGAATCCGGTGGTAGTCAATATGGAAGAGACCTGAAAGATAGAATAACGAAAGCTTGTGCCTAAACTGCCGAACAACCCGTAACCGATATTAAATATGGTGACCAGTATCGTTGCTATAATAGTCACGCCGATATAAAACCGAAACTCTTCACTCTTCCAATAAGCGGAAAGGCGCCCTTTAAGACCCTGGTAATGAAGGGCGAAGTTAATGCCGGCCATCAACATAAAGAAGGTTATGACACCTTCGACCCAGGGGCTGTTAAAATAACCTACACTAGCCGTGTACGTCGAAAAGCCACCGGTCGCCATAGTAGTAAAAGAGTGACACAGGGCATCATAAAAGCTAAGTCCACCCCACATCAGCAGGGCGGTTTCTATCCCGGTTAATAGAGTATAAACACCCCATAATATTCTTGCTGTGTCCTGAATGCGGGGAGCAAGGCGGTCCTTGGTGGGACCCGGCACCTCAGCCTGAAAAAGCTGCATCCCACCCACACCCAGGATAGGCAGAATAGCTAAGGAAAGGACGATGATGCCCATGCCGCCCAGCCACTGGGTCATCGCCCTCCATAGAAGGAGACTAGGGCCGAGCGGCTCTACTCTAGCAAGTATTGTGGAACCTGTGGTTGTAAACCCTGACATGGCTTCAAAATAACAGTCCAGGAATGAGGAAATAGCGCCGGAGAGATAAAAAGGTAAGGCGCCGAACAAGGCTGCGGCTAGCCATCCCAGACTTACCACCGCAAAGCCATCTTTATGCCCCAGTTCGCCATCAGGCATAAAGACTAGAATTAAAAGGCCACCAGCGAAGGCAGTTAAGGCTGATGACATGATGAAATATATCATCAGGCCATCTTTATAAAACAAACTAAAGGGGATGGGTAAAATCAGACTTAACGACAAAAATAGAAGCAGCCAGCCTAATATTTGAAATACAGTTCCGACTCTCATGCCTCAAAAAACCGTTCCACATCCGATACCGCTTCCCGCATAGAAAAGACTACAACATCATCTCCGGGTTGCAAAATTGTATCTCCTGTAGGGATGATTACGCGTCCGCTACGTACAATAGCTCCCATGTTGGCTCCTAAGGGAAAGCCTATATCCTTGATCGCTGTACCACGAAAATCGCTTTTGTCTGAAACTACAAGTTCCATCACCTCTGCGTCCGTTCCCAGGAGCGTAGCAACCGAAAGTATGGCCCCACGCCGGACAAAACGAAGAATTGTACTGGCTACCAGGAGCCGGGGACTCAGGGCCACATCAATACCCAATTTGCCCAGAAGTGGTATGAAGTCCGGCCGATGGATACGCGTTATACACTTAGCCGCCCCGTGATGCTTGGCCAGCAAACTGGATAAAATATTTGTTGCATCACTCCCTGTAACAGCCACCACCAGGTCGGCTTCTCCAACCCCTTCTTCGATAAGTTCCTGGGCCTCCAGCCCATCAAAGTTCAAAACCATCGTTTTTTCTAGAGTCTCAGACAGCTTCTGACAACGCAGCGGATCGCTTTCAATCAGCCGTACGTCGATCTTTTTACTCTCCATCTGGCTGGCCACCAGAGAGCCCACCCGGCCGCCACCTATTATGAAAACTTTTTTAGGGGCACGACTGGTAAAGTTTAAAAGATACTCGATCGCGGCTATGTCTGTACGCCGGGCAACCAGATAAAAACTATCACCTGGTTCAATGGCGTCCTGGCCTCTGGGGATAATAGTCCTATTGCCGCGCACAATGGCCACGATTACGAAATCGTAGATACCGCGCAGATCTCTAAGCTCTTCCAACGTCATTCCACAGCTCGGGTTTCCTTCTTGTATCCGGTACCCGAGTAATGCCACTTGGCCGCCGGCAAAATCTATGAACTCAAAGGCCTCCGAAAGATCACTAACACGCGTAATTTCTTCGGCCATAACCCTATCTGGATTGATAAGTAGATCTAACCCCAGACGCTGCTCATTAAGAGGCGAACCAGGAGAAAGAAACTCCTCGTTTCTCACTCTGGCTACCCGCTTTTTTACTCCATACTCGCGGGAAAGTATACAGGCTACCAGGTTAACCTCATCAATGTCAGTAACTGCGATAAAGAGATCTGTCTTTTCTATCCCCCCCTGCTCAAGCACCTGGGCCGAAGCGCCATTTCCCACCACCGTCATGACGTTTAAGACCTTCTCCAGGCGCCGAACTCGCTCCTGATCACGATCAATAAGAACCACCTCATGGCCTTCGGCCGAAAGGCTGTCGCTTAGATAATAGCCGACCTCGCCGGCTCCCACGATCATGATACGCATATTGAAATCCTTTAATTAAACATTACTCTTGCCGGATATACTAAATTCAGACAATTACAAACCTCTTTCCCTACAAAATACTCCAGCGTCTTGCCAGATAGGGCTTGGCCTCTTCAAAGACCATACTTTCGCTTTCGATCTGGTCTTCTGCCTCCTGAATGGACATCTGTCTGGCCTTTTTAACAAAAGACAGCGTCTTGCCAAAGTAAAGGGGCATAAGCGCCTCTAATAACGTGCCTCGGTCGGTCTTCGCCTTGTGATACGCAACCGCAAAATCAAAAAGGATCAAGGCCCAGACCAGAGGAGGAACGTTAAATAAACCCGGAGATAATTCTTTTATTTCCACCAGTTTCCTATAATTTTCTCTTTGCAGGACCTCTTCCCATACGCTGGAGTAATTTGTAAAACCGTCCAGAAATTTCTGATAGAGATTATCCTCGTCCACCTCTAGCGGTGGAGGTTCCTCTATGTCCCCCAGGCCAAAGCCAAAGATAGCCGTGGGCTTACTCCACTTAACGTGGGCCCAGTAATTAGAAAACTGACCCATCATGGCAAAGATAGTCCCGATAACCTGCTTAAACATAGGCCCCAACTGCGCCGCGGGGTCTTTTACCCGGTGTACCTTCGGCCGTCCCATAAAGGACTGACAAATCGGTATCTTTTGCATCATGGCTATGGTGGTCATCCAGATATCGATGCCAAATTGTGAAACGTCCTCGCTCCACAGCGGCAGATTAAGATAACATGGCAAGAGCCGTCCGGAAAAACCAAAATCGCCGCCAATAGGTTGACGCACTCGCCGGCCGTAAAGCATACGGCTCAAGGGGTAAGCAATATTGTTCGTTATAGTGCCGTCATATTTATGCCTTACGTAGAGTGGAGCCACATATCCAAACCCGGTGAAAATCGGCTCTCCGAGCATCTTTATCCATTTCGGCGTAATACTCTTAAGGTCGGCATCAACCATAATAATGGCTCTGGCCTCAAGCCTTCGAGCCATGATGAAGAGATTTCTTATGTTATTTCCCTTGCCGGTGACACCTGGAGGGGTAGAAAGGTAGATTTTCGGTGTAGTGGTCTTTACTCCTAAGAATACCTCTTTTGTGTTGTCCGTGGAACAGGCATCGCAATTTATAATAGCCGCTTTTTTATTTTTAAAATAGGTCTGCAATCCTTCATCGGCCATAGCCGTAGGCAGGGCAATACCTTCGGCCTCGTTATATGAAGGAATTCCTACTACTATCTCAGCCTTCTTAAGGTTGTCCGGATTCTCCATCCCCAAGAAAGTCGAGGGTTCAGTCGCCTTTTCTTTCGTCATAAAAACAGTCCAGCCCTGATGTCTTTTTCTTATAACATGAAAAAATCAAAACAGGCAATAATATGCCTGTTAGCGCATAAAAATTAAGATATCAGGACCCTTGTTTTGCAGTGACCAAAGGCCCATATTTTAAGTCCTTTCTAAAGTATGCCGATAAGAATAGACGGGTAGAAAGGTTTTCTAAAAAGGAGGTATATGTCGATGTTGAATGCTGCATATCCGGCATTATCTGCCTTTCACGCACTGGGACAGAAGCTTGGGGTTACGGCTAATAATGTCGCCAATGTGAACACAAATGGGTTTAAAAAAAGTCGGGCAGTTCTCCAGGAAGCCGATCCGTCCGGCGTTACCGTATCGATAAACAAGATTAATACGCCCGGGGTTCCCTTACCGGCTGAAGATGGGACTGCTGAAACTCAGGAATCATCCAATGTAGCCCTGGAGGAAGAGATGACCGGTCTTATGACCGTACAACGGGCCTACACCGCTAATCTCAAGGCTATAAAGGCTGAAGATGAGCTCCTGGGAAAGCTATTCGATGTGTTAGCCTGACCGCTCCTGGCGATAAATTAAGCTCCTCGCCATCATGCATGCCTGACCGGAAGGTCTATAATAAATGTAGCGCCCTTCCCCGCTTCACTTTCGATTCTTATTGTTCCACCGTGTCCCTCAACGATATTTTTCACTATAGCCAGTCCAAGACCGCTTCCCTTGTGCTTTGTGGTGAAGAACGGCTCAAATACCCTGGATATATCCTCCGGCGAAATCCCTGTTCCTGTATCTCTTACTGATATTTCAAGGCGCTCCGGCTTACCGGCGACGTTTACGCCAACTATTAAATCTCCTCCGTCCGGCATGGCCTGAACGGCATTGACAAATATGTTTAACAGCACCCGGTAAAGAAGGTCTGGATCGCCATCAATAATGACCTTTTCAGATGCAACATTTTTCTCCATACGAATACTGCTTTTATTCAATTCCGGCTCGAGAAAATTAAGATTTTTTTCTATAATCTCTATTACATTACATCTGACAAAATGCGGGATCTGGGGGCGGGCAAAATCCAGAAACTCGGTCACGATGCGGTTTAACCGATTGGATTCAGCCACCACTATCGATGCCAGGCGATTATGGGAATCAAAGGCTTTAACCTTATTTTCCAGTATTTCTGCCGTGCTCCGGATAATGCCGAGGGGGCTCTTTATCTCATGGGATACAGCCGCCACCATCTTTCCTAAACTGGCCAGTTTTTCGGCCTGATGGAGCTGCTCCTCCAGCTTGCGCTGCTCAAGGACTCGTTTGTAGATAATCCGGTCGGCCCGGGCTACAATAAGCCTCAAGACCACGAAAAGGATCGTCATAATAGCCGTAGAGGTTATAACAACCATAATCAGAAATCTTTGAATGGTTTCATAATCCAGGGAAAGGTCCTGGGTTATCTCAAAGACACCCATTATCGGCCCCGTCTTCCAGGTAAGGACTTTTTCATGTCGAAATGGTATATATGTCTTTAATTTTTTCTCTCCGCCACCTCCTCCAGCCCAGAATACCCAGCTACTTCCCCTGGAAACGAGCTGCGAAGAATGCTGCCCGCGCAAGGCGAGCTTATACTCTATCCCTCCCAGGTTCCTTTTGCCTACCATAGATGGATCGGTGCTATACACGATAATGTTGTCACCGGCATCATAGATATTAACGCTGTCAATGCGAAAACTGTGGATAGTGTTGCGTACCACCCTATCTATAAGGGAAAACTGTTCCGGCTCACGCAGACTTATCGAACCATAGGCAATAGCAGTGGGGACCACGAATTGTAGATATACCTGGTGATTTAGATTCTCAGCGAGCAGCAGGGCATACTCCTCGCTCTTCTTGAGCAAGACCGTACGTGCCCGATCGGATATTATGTAGGTAAGGGCAAAAGTAAAAATAAAGATGACCGCCAGGCTGCTGAATGAAAAAAACTTGACTAATTTAAAGGGCCTGACGGATTCAGGCTTTTCCGGTGGTGGAAGCAAGTTTTCTCCTATATTATATATTTTCCGCTCTTCTTTGGTCTTTCGGCGAATTCTTTGGCCTTGTGCTCAAATCCCTTTCGGCCCATAAGGCCATAGGCAAATTGTTTTCCCTCTTCCACCCCAGGCTGATCCAGGGGATTGATATGGTATAACCCGCCGGCAAAAACCGTCTGTACTTCTAACATGAATAAAAGCTGGCCTAGGCTGAAGGCGTTCACCTCCGGGACAATTATACTTAGATTGGGACGCTTATTGCGCGTCAAGGCCAGTTCCGTGGCATTCTGTTCCACGGCAATCAATTCATTCAGGGAGTGCCCCCCCAGATAACCTACCCCCTCCACATCAGCAAAAGATTTAGGTATGGATATTTTTTTGTGAAACCTTTCTACTGCCAGAAAGGTAATGAGCTTGTTGTTGGGGCCCTCCATGTAAAGCTGTAATTGCGAATGCTGGTCAGTAGCCCCAAGGGCCCTGACCGGGGTCTGACCGGTATAAACAATATTGCCATCCAGGTCTGTCTTCTTCCCCAGACTTTCTGCCCATAGCTGCCTGAACCAGTCCGCTACTCCATAGAGGGCATCGACATAGGGCATCATGACCGTAATAGGTTTACCCTTTTTAGTATCAGCCAGGTAATACAGCGCAGCATTCAGATAGGCCGGATTTTTCCAAAGGTTCGAAATGCGGCACCGCCCGTCCATATCCCGGGCGCCGGCCAGGAGCATATAAATATCGATCCCGGCAACCGCAGCGGGCAGAAGTCCCACCGGAGTGAGGACCGAAAAACGGCCGCCAACCCCGGCCGGAACGGGGAAAGTCAGGTAATCTTCCCTTTCGGCGATCTCCCTCAGCCTGCCCTTCTCAGGGTCTGTGGTTACCACGATGTGTGAGCGATGCCCTTCCTTACCCAATTTTTTGATCAACCTGTCCCGCACATAAACAAACTGGCTCATGGTCTCGGCCGTACCGCCAGACTTGCTTATGACATTAAAGACCGTTTCTCTCAGGTCCAAGATATCTAAAAGTGCATGGAATCCATCCGGGTCAATATTATCGGCAAAGAAAAGGCGTGGCCGGTACTTGCGTTCGGCATCAGATAACAGGTTATAATGAGGATGATTCAGGGCTCGCTGCAGGGCTATTCCACCCAGGGTTGATCCGCCTATACCGAGCACTACAAAGTTGCGGCAGGCCCGGCCAATCTTACGCCCGGCTGTAACAAGACGGGCGGCTTCTTTTTCTTCATAAGGAAGATCGTAAAAAGCCAGCGCCCCCTGACTCCTTTTCTTTAAAAGCTGGTTATGGACGGTCTTGGCCCCGGATTCAAGCTCCCTTATCTCCTTATTGCTTACGCCATTATCCTCGCCCACAAACTCTGCCATGGCATAGTTACAATCTACCCGAATCCGTTGAGCTGACACCCATTTTTTATCTTCCCATTTCTTCATCAAGACCTCCTTCTCCGGTATTAAGTACTGTCAAAACCTAGCCACAGAGGTAATGGTTCTTGGTTACTATGAGCTAAGCCATCATCTTTTATACATAACACCGGATGGAAGGCAAGAAAAAAACCTGAAGAATGGCGGGATTTGAAAAATCTCAGGAGTGCTTTTGCTTTCTGCTGTCCAGAAGGATGGTAACCGGGCCATCGTTTACTAACGAAACCTCCATCTTGGCCTGAAATTCTCCCGTAGCTACCGGTACACCCAGCCGGCGCACCTCGGTGACGAAAAACTCATAGAGCTGCCGGGCCAGGGCAGGCGGTGCGGCCTGATCGAAGGATGGCCTTTTTCCTTTACGGCAGTCACTAAGGAGAGTAAACTGGGACACGATAAGGCATTCACCACCCACATCCAGGAGGGCAAGGTTAAATTTGTCGGACCCATCGGCGAATATGCGTAAAGATACTATTTTTGATGCCATATAAACGGCATCAGCCGGGGTATCATCCTTTTCTACTCCCATAAATATCAAGAGACCAGGCCCTATTTCTCCTGCCTTTTCTCCATTAACAGTAACCCGGGCTTCTTTAACCCGCTGCAGTACGGCACGCATTTTTTCCTCCAAATTGACGCCACCCTACCCTAACCTCCACAGAGGGAAGAAATTCTTAGGATTGAGGAACCAGATTGTTTTTTAAATTATTTTCTATTGACAAAACCTTAGCCATCGATTATAAATCGTCGATTTTTTAAAATTTATATTTTGTAAAATCTTTGAAAAGGGGGTGATTCCCATGGACTGTGCAACGATAAAACCAGGGGTTAGCTGCGTCTTTATGAGCAAAAAAGGTTGTGCTTTTAACGGTGGAGCCTGTCATCAGGTTATTGATAAGTGTGAGGGTTGCAACCGCATCATAGAATTTCCCACAGGTAAATACTGCAGTAGCTATCCTGATCCCGCCTCAAAATGGAAAAAGGGCAACTGTAACCTGGCCACCCATCTCAAGATAGAGGCACCCAAAGCTGCCGCTAAAATCAACCCGCTTAAGGCTTCCAAACGAGGTGCTGGCCGCTAATGTTAATCCGGCCGCTGGCCCTATTTTATACAACCTTGGCTCATGGAGAGCAACACGCCTGTGTTGCTCTCGCCAAAGGTTGTTTTATCCGGTGTTCCTCTTACGAAGCCGTCTCTTTTAAGTTCAGGATAGTTTCTTTAGCGCCTCTTTAAATCGATCCATACCCTTAGCGATATTTTCCATAGACGTGGCAAAGGAAAATCTGATGTACCGGTCATCGCCGAAGGCTACCCCCGGAACAACGGCTAAACGGGCCTCCTCCAGCAGGTAATCACAAAGGGCCATAGAATTTGTTATCTTCCGGCCCTTATACCCCCGGAAGTAATAAGCAGAGACGTTTGGAAAGGCATAGAATGCCCCTTGTGGTTTGACACACGTTACATCCGGTATGGCCTTAAGTCGCTTAACGATATAGTCCCTGCGCTCTTTGAAGACAGATACCATCTTGGTAATGAAAGAGTCCGGGCCGTTCAGGGCGGCGACTGCGGCTTTTTGGGCTATGGAGGTGGGATTGGAAGTGCTCTGACTCTGGATGTTGGTTAGGGCCGAGATTATATCGGCAGGCCCGGCCAGATAACCGATCCGCCAGCCGGTCATGGCATAGGTCTTGGAGACACCGTTTAGAATGAATACCTTCTCCTTAAGTTTGGGATTAAGGGAGAGCAGATTAACCGGCTTTTTGCCGTCAAAACGTATCTTTTCATAGATATCGTCAGAGATAACGTAACAGTTGTGATTTTGCACCAGGTTCCCCATTTGTCTGAGGGTCCTGGTGCTGAAAACAGAACCCGTGGGATTTGATGGGCTATTGAGGATTATAGCTTTTGTTCTTGGGGTTATCATCTTTTCCAGCGCGGAGACATCAAGATCAAAACCATCTTCTTCCCTGGTCTCAATAATAACCGGTTTGGCCCCGGCCAGCTCGACAATAGGAGGATAGGATACCCAGTAGGGAGCCGGAATGATGACCTCGTCGCCCTTGTCAAAAAGGGCCTGGGCCAGGTTGTAAAGGGCGTGTTTACCCCCGCAGGAGATTACTATCTCTTGACGGGAATAAGACAACCCATGGTCATCTTTCAGACGTTTGATAACGGCGTCTTTTAGCTCTATGATACCACCGACCGGGGTATACTTAGTAAAACCATCCTGGATGGCCTTTATGGCGGCCTCTTTGACATAGCCGGGGGTATCAAAGTCCGGCTCACCCACCCCGAAGTTGACAATGTCCACGCCCGCACTCTTCATGGCCTTGGCCTTGGCATCGATAGACAGCGTGGGAGAAGGCTTAATCTTGCGGGCCCTTCTGGATAAAGCTCCTTTAGACATAGCTGTAAAACCCCTTTCTCTAAATATAATTTAAAGCCTCAGGTGGCCTGCACCGGAAATATTTTATAATCTTTTAGGATAAAGTGGAGCGATTGTCTAGCAAAAATTGTGCATTGAAGCTCCCCGCAGCAAGCTGCGGGGAATCTCCGTATGTAAGGTAAAAAGCATAGTATTCGCTCGCTAACCCCGCCGCAAGCAGCGGGGAATGCGCTCGCTATGCATGTTCAGGTCGGCCGAAGACGGAGGGCGCCTTGCAATGACAAGACGAAATACTTTTTACGAGTTCATTAATAAATTACTTCCTTCAAAAATAGCCCCTGAGGCGGTGCGGTCATACCGGCCATGTTTCGATCTCCGGCCTGGAGGATGTCCGTAACCCTTTCCGGCCTTGCCCGCCCCTGCCCTACCTCAACCAGCGTACCTACAATATTGCGCACCATATGGCGCAGGAACCCATTGGCCCTTATTTCAAATTCGATTATTTTATCTTTCCTGGTCAATTTTAAACCGCTTACTATGCGGGTTGTGCTTTTTACGGAGCTCCCGCTGGCCATAAAGGCGGCAAAATCATGGACTCCCCGCAAAACCGGGAGGCATTTTTCCATGGCTACAACATCCATGTCATGGGGAACAAACCAGGTATAGAGGTGGTGGAGTGGAGACCTTATCCGATCATTCAGTATGCGATATAGATATACTTTCTCTAAGGCCGAGTAGCGGGCGTGAAAATCGGCGGGGACTTCGCATAACTCTTTTACGGCGATGTCCTGAGGAAGGAGGCTGTTTAGCCCTCGTAAAAACCCATCTGCCGGGATTTTAGAGGCGGTTTTAAAGTTTGCTGCCTGGTTCATGGCATGCACCCCGGCGTCCGTACGTCCGGATCCGATTACCTTGTCCGCCTCGCCGGTCATGACGCCAATTTTTTCTTCCAGGACCTCCTGGATGCTCAGGCCGTTTACCTGCCTCTGCCAGCCGCAATAGGCCGTGCCATCATACTCCAATATGAGTTTGATGTTCCGCATGGGCCGACTCTTACGGAAAGAGCGGTATCCCTTTCAACCCTGTAGTCTCCTCCAGGCCGAACATAAGGTTCATGTTCTGTACCGCCTGTCCGGATGCCCCCTTGACCAGATTATCTATGGCCGAGAGTATAATCACACGACCGGTGCGTTCGTCCACCTTCAGGCCGATGAAACAATAATTAGACCCTTTGACATGGGCGGTTTGCGGGTAGGCGCCTTCAGCGCAGATCTTTACAAAAGGGGCCTGATTATAAAACTCTTCGTACTCTGAGATTAAATCCCCTGTGGTCTGCTGTCCCTTTAGATCGGCGTAAATTGTGCTCAGCATCCCCCGGCCCATGGGCACCAAGTGGGGTGTAAAGGTTATGGCTATTTCTTCCCCGGACAGCAGGCTGAGTTCCTGCTCCATCTCCGGCGTATGGCGGTGGGCAGCTACCTTGTAAGCCTTAACGTCTTCATGTACCTCGCAGAAAAGGCTGCTTAACACGGCGGAGCGGCCCGCGCCGCTTACCCCGGTCTTGGAGTCCACCACAATGCTTTTGTTGTCGATAAGGCCCTTCTTGAGGAGTGGGGCCAGGCCCAGGATTACGGTAGTAGGGTAGCAGCCCGGGTTGGCTACTAATCGTGCCTTCCTTATCGCCGCCGCATGTATTTCAGGCAGTCCATAGGCCGCCTCGGCCAGATATTCCGAGGCGCTATGGGGTTGATACCACTTTTCATATACCCTGACATCCTTCAGGCGAAAATCAGCGCTTAAATCAATCACCTTTTTGTCGGCCTGCAGAAAAACCGGGACCTGGGTCATGGCCGTCTGATGCGGAACCGCCAAAAAAACGACGTCGGCCGCCCCGATAACCCTTTCAGGCGAAGGGGACTGACACACAATATCCACACTACCTGAGAGCGACGGGAAGACCTTGTGCAGGGGCCGGCCTTCATATTGGCGGGAGGTGGCCACAGTAATAGTAACCCCGGGATGTGCAGATAATATCCTTACCAGTTCCAGTCCGGTATAGCCGGTAGCTCCGATTATAGCGGCACGGATCATAATAACCTCCTCGCTGCGCTGGTAAAAAAAGAGGGCTTGCCCAAAAGGCAAACCCTCTTTTAGAAGATACCCTGTTACTCAGACCAAATCATCTCTTTGAATATTGGAAGCGTGCCCGGGCGCCCTTTTGCCCATATTTTTTGCGCTCTTTAGCCCGTGGATCCCTGGTCAGCAAACCGGCCTTTTTCAGCGTCCCCCGGTATTCAGGGTTAATTTCCAGAAGCGCCCTGGCAATACCATGACGAACAGCCCCGGCCTGCGCCATCTTCCCGCCACCGGCAACATTAACCGAGATGTCGAGATTACCCGTGGTTTCCGTAAGCGTAAGCGGCTTTTTAAGGATGAGTACAGGCACTTCACCGTCAAAATATTCTTCCGGAGCGCTGTCGTTAATAACCATATTCCCCTTGCCGGGACGCATCCACACCCTGGCTATGGCCGTCTTTCGTTTGCCTGTTGCGTAATACAGTTTTTCTGCCATGCAAGACTCCTGCTTAAATAGATAATTCTTCCGGCTGCTGCGCCTGATGAGGATGGTCTGCCCCCGTATAAACCTTCAGCTTACTGAGCATAGTGCGACCCAGGCTGTTTTTGGGCAACATACCTCTTACCGCATGCCGGATTAGTTCTTCCGGTTTTTTACTTAATAGTTCCTCGGCACTGGCGGTCTTTAATCCACCTATATAACCGGTATGATGATGATACAATTTATCAGACCATTTCTTACCGGTCAATCTCACCTTGTCGGCATTGACAACAATAATAAAATCACCCGTATCCACATGTGACGTGAAAATCGGTTTGTGTTTGCCGCGGAGCCTGGCCGCTATGTTACTGGCCAGGCGACCCAAAATCTTATCAGTAGCGTCAACCACACACCACTTCTTTTTTATATCCCTGGCCTTCGCCGAATAAGTTTTCATTACTCTCTCCGCTCTTAAGATAAAGAATAGACGGGAATAATTAATCGAAATACATGGCTTTGTCAAGACAAAATTGTTCTATTGCGGTCAACTTATTCTGTGTCTTTCTGAAGCGGGCGCGACCTTAGGGATTTTCAGCCCGGACTTTTTCTCCGATAGAAAACGGCTCTTTCGATCTTATAACCAGGGCGGCAGATGTTTCTTCCTGCGTTCGGAGCACCAGGATATTCCCCAGGAAGAGAATTTGCTGGGTGCCCGCGACCTCTTTTGTCTTGAAGACCTCAAGACAAACCCCGTCTTCCAAGCCGTCTTTCTTTCCCTTATCCAGATAAACTATATGGTGCTGGGCTATTTTTTCCGCTGGCGGCTCGGACCTAATAATGGTTGCGGCTATGGGGCCGGAGGGACCTTTTAACGGTATATGGGTGGGCATCTCTTCTGAAGGCATAATCTGGTCACCAACAGAGACGGCCTGATGCGAGGATATAATTTGACCCGTGGCCGGATTACCAGCCTTAATGATTTCGAGTTTTCCCAACGGAAGATAGTAATATCCTATTCTTTCCCGGGTCAGAGGGTGATACACCACATCCGGAGCACGGCATATAGTCCATGTACTTCCTTGCTGGAACAGTTCCCTGTCATTGGTGAGATATACCACGTCACCCTGGCTCAGCAGTTCTTTGAACATGGGCAGGGCCCGGATGGTCCCTTTTTCTTCCAGCTTCTCTTTGGAGATAAAACCCAAAGGATTCACCCCTAAATAGGTAAAGGTCTTGGCCGGTGGCTTTTCAGGCGGTTCCGCGGGCCTGGTCTCTATACTGGGTATAGAGGGTGGCGGGACTGAAGATTCGATCCCTGGTTTTGGGGCTTCTTTGTCCACAGAGAGTCGCAGCCGGCAACCCGGAAAGACCAGATGTGGATTGGTAATGTGGGGGTTGTTTTCCCATAGGTTGGGCCAGAGCCAGGGGTCATGGAAGAACCGGCTGGTGATACCCCAGAGGGTATCGCCCGGCTGAACCGTGTAACTAGCCGTTTCTGCGCCAACCGCAGAGGCGGTTATTAAAAATAACGAGCAAAACAGGATTAAAAACCTTATGGATACTCTTTTCACCTTTATCCCCTCAGAATCTCGATATGAGAATTTACTATACGAGACTGAATTTATTCAGTCTCGTATAGTTATCGGTACAATAGAAAAGAGCTTTAAGGGTTTTTAAACGCCAGCTATCAGCATGAAGCTGGTCCACCGTTCACTGTTGACCGTTTACCGAAAGAAAATGTCGGACAACGGTTAA